>CAZAYJ010000092.1:0-5624 GCA_964489335.1 uncultured Planctomycetia bacterium | reverse complement strand
TCAACTGTCCTGTCGAATACCGCTTCTTTAACGGCAGCCGCTACAATCAAAGCGTCACCTGCGATATCGGCGAAGGCGGAGTAAGTTTTCTCGTAGATGGCCCCATCGATATCGGCAGCCACATCTACTTCCACGCAAAGCTCAAAAACAGACCTCAAGAGTTTTACGGGATCGCGCGCGTCCAATGGTCCGCCCAGGAACCTTATTCGGAGAAATTCAAGGTGGGATTGGAATTCGTAGAGACCGGGAGCATCCTGAGGTCCGACATCTCTACGTTCATCCAGGAAAACAGACTCCCCTGCTACTCTTCTTAAAAAGACGGCTTGATTCCTTCTAAAACGGAAAACTGCGGAGCGAGATCAGGGTAAATTCGTTTCGCCCATAAGGAAGCGGTCGATTTCCCGTGCGGCGGCGCGCCCTTCATAAATCGCCCAGACGACGAGCGAGGCGCCGCGGCCAGCATCGCCGGCTGCATAGACCTGCGGAAGAGATGTCGCATAATTCTTATCGACGGAAATATTGCCCCTGGGACCCAGCTGAAGCCCCAGGTCCTTGACCAAGCCTTCATGCACGGGATGCACAAAGCCCATAGCCAGGATGACCAGATCGGCCTTCAACTCAAATTCCGATCCCGGGATTTCCCGAAGGGCCCCGTCAACCTTGACACACAACAATTTCTTGATGCGTCCGTCCTCGCCGATAAACTTCTTTGTGGCGATACCCCAGAGTCTCCGGCAGCCCTCCTCATGAGACGTGGACGTCTTGAGAATCTTCGGATATGTCGGCCACGGCATATCTGGAGTGCGGCACTCCGGCGGCTGAGGCAAAAGCTCGATCTGCGTGACTGACAAAGCGCCCTGTCTGTTGGCCGTCCCTACGCAATCCGCACCCGTATCCCCGCCGCCGATCACGATGATATCTTTACCCCGGGCCGTGATCATTGCATCCGGCGGAAACTTGACGCCGGCGTTCACCCTGTTCATTTGGGTCAGATAATCCATGGCTTGATGAATCCCGGATAAATTCCGTCCTTCTATACTCAAATCCCTGGCCTGCCGCGAGCCCATAGCCAGGCATACAGCATCGAAATCTTTCGTCAGCTGTCCGGCGGGAAAATCCCTGCCTACGCAGACGCCCGTCTTGATCTTCAATCCTTCGGCCGTCATCTGCCCCAACCTTCGATCGATGACCGATTTATCCAGTTTGAAATCCGGAATCCCGTAACGCAGGATGCCTCCGCATTTTTCGTCGGCCTCAAAAAGCGTCACCTCGTGCCCTGCACGCGTCAACTGCTGGGCGCAGGCCATGCCCGCTGGACCCGACCCAACTACAGCCACACGCCTGCCAGTCTTATGCTTCGGGACAAAGGGCCTGATGGCACCCGTTTCAAACCCCCATTCGACCAGAGAAATCTCGTTCTGACGGATGGTCACGGGGTCGTCATTAATACCCAGCGTACAGGCATATTCACACAACGCCGGACAAACGCGCCCCGTGAATTCGGGGAAATTGTTCGTAGAGTGCAGGACGTCCAGGGCCTCCTTCCAGCGTCCGCGAAAGATCATATCGTTCCAGTCGGGGATAACATTACCCATTGGACAGGCAAAATGGCAAAACGGCACCCCGCAATCCATGCAGCGCGATGCCTGCTCCTGGACAGCTTCCCCCGACGGCCTCATCTCGACTTCCTTGAAATCGCGCAATCGCTCCGCCACAGATCTGTAGCCGGCTGTCTTGCGCTTCACTTTTAAAAAACCCTTTACGTCACCCATGATTTTAACCCGTCCACCCGCATGCCCGTAAGCTTCTTTATCCGTCTGAGACTTCCGTTTCCTCTGGCCTGAGACGCTCCGCTTCGGTCTTCTCCATGACCAGTTTGTATTCCAGAGGCATAACCCTGACGAATTTCCTGAGTTCCTGCGCCCAGTTATCGAGGATCTCCAAGGCGACGGCACTTTCCGTATACTGCACGTGCTTTTCGAGAAGCCCCCGGATCGTCGCGACGTCCTCCTTGCGGATAATTGGCTCCAAATCCACCATGCCGAGGTTGCAGTGTTCCTTGAAATCGCCGTCACTGTCATATACATAAGCGATGCCTCCGCTCATGCCGGCGGCAAAATTCCGGCCCGTGCGGCCGATCACGACGACGCGGCCGCCTGTCATATATTCGCAGCCGTGGTCGCCGACGCCTTCGACAACGGCGTGCGCGCCGGAATTGCGCACGCAGAAACGCTCGCCGGCGACGCCGCGGATAAAGACTTCCCCGCTGGTCGCGCCGTAGAGAAGCGTATTGCCGACGATAATATTCTCCTGCGGCTTAAAAACCGCGTTGCGCGGCGGCACGACGACAATCCTGGCCCCCGACAACCCTTTGCCGAGATAATCGTTGGCGTCTCCTTCAAGATAGAGGCTCACGCCGGGAGCGCCGAACGCGCCGAAGCTCTGCCCGGCCGAACCCTGGAAAAAAACCTGGATCGTATCATCCGGCAGACCCTCTGCGCCGTAACGCCTGGAAACCTCTCCGGAAAGCATCGCGCCCACCGTACGATTGGTGTTGCGGATCTGCATCTCGATACGGACATGCCTCCTGTCTTCAAGCGCCGGCCGCGCGAGGTCAATCAACTTCAGGTCCATCGCCTTGTCCAGACCGTAATCCTGCGATTGGACACAACGCACGGCCCTGCCGTCATCCACCGGCGGTTTAAAAAGGATATTGGCAAAATCGACGCCCGTAGATTTCCAATGCCGGATCGCGTCGTTGGTCTCAAGCAGATCAACCCGACCGATCAGATCGTCCATCTTCCTGAAGCCGAGCTCGGCAAGAATCTCACGCACCTCCTGAGCCAAAAATGTAAAATAGGTCACAAGATGCTCCGGCGTCCCGCGGAAACGACAACGCAAAGCAGGGTCCTGCGTGGCCACACCCACCGAACAGGTGTTCATATGACAATGTCTCAGCATGACGCAACCGAGAACAATCAACGCGCACGTCGCAAAGCCGAATTCTTCGGCGCCCAACATCGCAGCTACTACGACGTCTTTTCCCGTACGCATCTGGCCGTCGGTCTGCAGACGCACGCGGCCGCGCAGATTATTCATAACGAGGACCTGGTGCGCTTCCGAAAGACCCAATTCCCAGGGAAGCCCCGCATGTTTGATGGACGACAACGGCGCCGCACCGGTACCGCCGTCATAGCCGGAAATCAAAATCATCTCTGCGTGCCCCTTGGCTACGCCGGCAGCGATGGTGCCGACGCCGACCTCGGAGACAAGCTTGACGCTGATACGCGCGCGCGGATTGGCGTTTTTCAAATCAAAAATCAACTGCGCCAGATCTTCGATCGAATAAATATCGTGATGCGGAGGCGGCGAAATAAGCGTTACACCCGGCGTCGAATGACGGATCCTGGCGACGATCACATCCACTTTATGGCCGGGCAGCTGACCCCCTTCGCCGGGCTTGGCCCCCTGCGCCATCTTTATCTGTAGCTCGTCGGCATTCAGCAAATAATGGTTCGTGACGCCGAAGCGTCCGGAGGCGACTTGCTTGACCCTGCTGCGCCTGGAATCCCCATTCGGCAAGGGAAGATAGCGCTCAGGATCCTCTCCGCCTTCTCCCGAATTAGACATCGCGCCCAGCCTGTTCATGGCGATCGCCATGGCCTCGTGCGCCTCTTTGGAGATGGAGCCGAATGACATGGCGCCCGTCGCGAAACGCTTGACGATAGCGCTGACCGGCTCGACCTCGTCCAAAGGGACAGGCGTCCCGGACTTCCTGAATTTCAAAAGACTGCGCAGGGTCGTCAAGTGACCCGCCTGATCGTTGATCATACCCGTGAATTCCTTGAACCGTTTATAATCCTGCCCGCGGACGGCCTGCTGGAGCGCAGAAATCGTCTCCGGATTCCAAAGATGGTATTCTCCGTCTTTGCGATACTGGTACCATCCGCCGACGGGCAGCTCGAGCGGGCGGACCTCGCGCGCCGGATAAGCCCGCCGATGGACCAAAAGCGCCTCTTTCTGCAGGGTCTCCAAATCAACGCCACCGATGCGCGACACCGTGCCGGAGAAAAATTTATCGATGACCGAAGACGACAAACCAAGGGCCTCAAAAATCTGCGCGCCGCAATAGCTCTGCAGGGTCGAGATGCCCATCTTGGAAAAAATCTTTAAAAGCCCTTTATCCATCGCCTTGATGTAATGCGTGATGATGTCCTCGCCGTCCAGGCCAATCAAGGCCGTCTCTCCCCGACGCTTACAGTCCAGGAGAACCTCATACGCCAGATACGGGTTGACAGCGTTGGCGCCGTAACCCAAAAGAAGCGCCACATGCATGACTTCCCGCGCATCGCCTGTCTCGACGATCAGACTCGCCTGCATGCGCGTTGTCTGACGCACCAGGTGATGATGGACGGCCGCGACCGCCAACAGCGACGGAATGGCCGCCATCTGCTCATTAACCCCTCTGTCGCTCAAGATGATCAGATTGACGCCGTCTTCGATGCATGCAGAGGCCTCCCGGCAAAGACGCTCCAACGCCATAGAAAGAGAACCCGAGGAAGCGTCAAAAAGCATAGGCAATGTCTCGGCGCGGAACCCCTCCTTTTTGACATGACGCAACTTTTCAAGCTCTTCGTTGCGCAACACAGGCTGTCGATACTTGATCAGACGGCAGTGCTGAGGGGTTTCTGTGAGAAGATTGCGCTGGCGGCCCAGAAAACCCTCCAAACTCATGACAATCTTTTCACGGATGGAATCAATAGGAGGATTGGTGACCTGGGCAAAAAGCTGCTTGAAATAGGTATAGAGCGGCTGCGGCCGATTGGACAGGACCGCCAACGGCATATCCGATCCCATGGATCCCGTCGGCTCTTGGCCAGTCTCCGCCATGGGTACCAGAAGGACCTTTATGTCTTCTTTTGTATAGCCGAAGGCCAACTCCTGGCGAAGAAGCTCGTCGCAAGACATCGGCTTGTGGCCCGGTGCCTCTGGGAGATCCGAAAGATGCACAAGGTTCTCGTCGACCCATGTGCCGTAAGGACGAGACGAGCAGACCTTCCGTTTGATCTCATCGTCATCCAGGATGCGACCCTCGGCCGTATCGACCAAAAACATCTTGCCCGGCTGCAAGCGGCCTTTAGAGACAATCTTGTCCTGGGGAATATCCAGGACGCCGACCTCCGACGCCATGATGACCAGGTCATCTTTGGTCACCCAGGTGCGCGCCGGACGCAGGCCGTTTCTGTCCAAGATCGCGCCGATGGCCGTCCCGTCGGTGAAGGCGACGGACGCCGGTCCATCCCAGGGCTCCATCAACGCTGCATGATATTCGTAGAATTTCCTCTTGTCGTTTTCCAGGAACTTGTTATTTTCCCAGGCCTCCGGAATCAGCATCATCATGACGTGCTCGAGAGGACGCCCGCTCAACAGCAAGAATTCAACGACATTATCCAGGGCCGCGGAATCCGAACCGCCGGGAACGATGACGGGAAAAATCTTCTTCATGTCCTCGCCGAACAACTCCGACGCCAGCGATGCCCGGCGCGCCGTCATCCAGTTGACGTTGCCGCGCAGGGTATTGATCTCGCCGTTATGGGCCAGATACCTGACCGGCTGGCTCAAGA
>CAZAYJ010000091.1:0-5715 GCA_964489335.1 uncultured Planctomycetia bacterium | reverse complement strand
GTCTGCAGCCCTTTGTCCGGATGATAAGCAAAAACTTCAAACATATCGGCCTCTCGCAGGTCTCATGATTCTGTTTTAGTCTAATCTCAAAGACAACGGGAGTCAAGCGATATCAGAGGCAAAAAGAAAAAAATGCGCGCAGGATATATACCATCATGTCCTGCGAAAAAGATATGTTACAGCCCCGCCTTGAGATACGCGATGCATGCGTGGCTGTATCCGCCGGATAGCCCCCTTGCCTTACACACCTTTGCCGGGAGGAAAACGGTTAAAAGGAACCTGATCATAGAAGACGCCCAGATCGAAACCTTGGCGCTTGATATCTCAGACGCCCTCGCAGCAGACCAGGTGGATACAAAAAGGATCGACAGTCTCGTAGATAAAATATGATTTGAAGAAACAAAGAACAAAAGAGATTATCCAGGGTTATCTCGATCTGCGAGGTATCCTGACGAAAGATCAGCAGGATAAACTAAAAAAATGCAGCCCTCCTGCCTGATGGGCGGCATGACGAAAGCCATGGGCATGATGAAAAAAGGCGGTGTCGCCGCCCCACAGAACGCCGGCATGATGGCTAATGAACCCATGAAACAAATTCAGGAAGAAACCGAAGAATAGCGTCGGCATTCAACACTAAAAATCCGGGCAAATGCCCGGATTTTTTTGTCTGCGCAAATCCCTCCCCCGTCGCCAACATCAGGCGGACTCGGGTATCCTCGATAAAAGGCATATGTTCTTCAACAAAAGAACACATGCCGTCACACAAAAAACAAGCCCGATGCCGAAGACGATCTCTTCCGCCATGACGGTATTGAACACCTTATGCGGCAGCTTGATCGTCTCAATCGCCACCTCCATGAAAAGCCCTACCAGAAGATAGCTCAAGCCGTAAAAATGGCAGACGGCATCCGTCTCTTTCTGGACGTCATCCAGATACCGGGGGTATAGCTTAAAAAACTTCATGAGGGTATCCCTTTCCTCCAGCGCCACGCCGTAAGCCACGAAGATCGTCGCGATCCCGTCCAGGAGATTCTCAATAGCCAACACATCATTGCCGGCCCTGAAAAAGAGGACAAACGCATCATAAACCACGCCCAGGGTAATAAAAAACAAAAGGCCGTTCAAAACGACGATAGTCCGCCTGTGGGTTAAAGCGAGGGGAACGTTCACGAAAAACCTCCCTATTGGATTAGAAACGTTAGGCATCGATGCCGAAAACCTTTCTGATGACCAGGCCGATGGCAAAATTGATGGCGGCAATGGTCAGGCTCAAGCCCGCCATCTCCAGGAAGCGCTTTTTAAAATCGAGGTTTTTGGCGACGGAGATATAAAAAGTGAACAGAAAAACGATCAGCAGGGCGCCCAGGATGACCCAGGCGAGACAGTCATAGATGGGAAAAGATAACATAAGGCAAGACAAGGATGGTGACCGTCGCGACATAAGTCAGGCCCGTGTAGATGCTGGCCTTCAGCGGACTCTTGGACGTCTCTTCATGCTTGGTGGAAAGATATTCCGCAGAGGCCATGGACAAAGACGCTGCGATACCCGTGATCAGCCCGACAATGGCGACGAGCCGGGTCTTTTGCAGCGCCAGCGTAAAGCCTACCAGGGCGCCCGTCAATTCCACGAGAGCATCATTGAGACCCAGGACCATCGAACGGCCATACTGCAGCCGCTCCTCGTCAATCATACCCAGGAGCCGCTCTTCATGGTCTTTCTCGTCACAGATAATCTTGTCAACCTCGGAAGAAATACCCTTCAGGCCGCTATAATGGTCCTGGGCGGCGTCCTCGCCAGTTTCCAGCAACCTTAAGGCAAAATTCAGACCCAGGGTCCGTGCCAGGAAAATGAAAAAAAAGATCTTGGCCTTGTAGGGCCTGAAGTCTTTCCCGGTCAGGCCTTTGAAAAAATCATGGTGCCTCAACTCTTCGGAGGCGATCTTCTGCAGGATCGTCTTGTGCTCCTCCACTGTTGCCGCCGAAGCAAGCCTGCTGTAGATGACGTATTCCGTCATCTCGTTGGTCTGGGCCCTCCTGAGCTTCTCCTGCAAATCCGCCGTCAGCATGCCATTCATTCTGCCGCCCCTCATTATCGTCGCCCTGTATCAAAACAGGAAATGCCTCCCTTTCTATTTAATCCAAGAATGGACGTCTGTCAACACATGACTACTGGCCAAAGGAAAAACAGGAAGATTCACATCGGGCGGCTCAATCTTTCTTCAAGGAAGGCATAGCCGCGCTATTCTCTTCCAATGATCTCCATCCTGACCGGCGCCAACCCCCTTTTGATCATGTCCATCTGGCGCGCAGCGGCCCGTGACAAATCAATGATGCGGCCGGGAATATAAGGCCCGCGGTCATTGATCCTGACGACGGTCTCCCGGCCGTTTTTAAGGTTCATGACTTTGACGATCGTGCCCATGGGCAGGCGCCGGTGTGCTGCCGTCATCTTTTCCGGATCGAAAATCTCTCCGCTGGCCGTCTTCTTACCCATAAAACGCCTCCCATACCAGGAGGCGATGCCAGTCATGCTGTAAAGATCATGCAATTCCATGAGGCCGTAGACGAACAAAACAACGGCCGTCGTCGCAAAAACAATCCTCTGTTCCTCGGAGAGCCGGATAAGCCTCATAACCGCCTCCCATGACCTTACGGATTTTTGGCGCCGATAACGGCACGACCAAGGGACGGATGTTCCTCTACGCTGCCGTAGTGAAAAACACAGAAGCCGCCGCTGCCCGATTGCGCGCAGAACCGAAGCTGGCGGACAAAGACCCAGGGAGAAGCCGCCAATTTATATGCCGGGACTCCTATCATGACTTTCGAAAAATCGGAAACCTTGCCTTGGGCGTCCAGGACGAACTTTTCAAACTCCTCCGCATCCGAAGAATAGCTCATAAACGTCACAAAATCTACAAGCCCTGAGCTCAACCATGACGGCCAATCCTGAAAAGCCTCGGCATAAGCCCGGATATAGGGAGCGCACCCCGTCGCCGCTACCCCGGCTCCGGGCCGCAGGGCGCGCACTTTCTCGACAAGTTCCTGCAGCAATTCCGTTACCTGGGCGCGCTTCCAATCCTGCCACGCCTGGTCGCTCTTTCCTGCGGTATCGCGCCCGGTCGCCTTACGGAAACGCTCCATATTCATAGGTGTATAGCCGTAATCTGGACTGGGATCAGGATACCGCACGTAATCGAAAAGGATGCCATCAAGCTCGGGGTAGGCCGCCAGGATCTCCTCGACGATCCCCGCAAGTTCTCTGCGGACCCGCGGGTCTCCCGGCTCCATAAAATACTGGCTGTCGATCTTGTAATCCTGGAGTTTCCTTTTCGGACTGCGGTTCCTGGTCAAGATTTCAGGGCCGTATTTATTCAGGAGTCTGGCGTTCTTGTTGTCGCCCAAGCTCAACATGTTCAACCACGCATACACGCGGATACCGGACTCATGGGCCTGTTTCATCAGAAGCTTAAGAGGATCTTCGGCAAGGCGGCGCATGGCGTCGTCGTAAGGAGCGGAGTCTGCTATCGCTGAAGGAAACCAGGACTGGTTGGCGCGGTAGATCTGCACAAAGAGAATATCCATGCGCGCCTGTTTGGCAAAATCGATGAGACGGGTTATCTCCTGGCGGCTGGAAAGGACGGGCGGATCCTGCAGGACGGTAACAAAGAGACAGCGCTGGAACGCCTCCCGGCCGGCCGCAGGGCGCGGGCAAAGAAGCAAAGCGCAGAAAACAAATAACAAAAATTTTCGTCTCATAAGAGGCCTGCCTGCCGACACCCAGCGTTCTGCGTTGTCAAAAACGCGCGTTGATCACGAAGGGCGTCTGAACGGCCCCTTGTTTTTACGGCCGGCGGGGAAAGTATTTTTTTCGCTCTGCTTGCGTTGTTCGATTTCAACATGGAGTTGCTTGGAGATGATGCGTTCTGTCTCGGCCTTTGTCTCGGCTATCCTGAGAAGCTCTTCCTGCAGCCTCATCCTCTCGGTTGTCTCCCGCCTCAATTCCATCCACCTGCGCCAGGAATAGACGGCGAACCCAATGCTAATGGACAAGAGCGTCATGACGACTTCGTCCACATAGATGATATGCCGGGGGTGTCTTTCCAGGAACCTGACAATAAAGATAAAGATATCGAAATAATACGAAAGGATAAAAACCAAAAGGGCGAAGAGAAAAAGAAGAAGCAGGTCTTTACGGGCGTTTGTCGTCATCGTGATTTTCTTCATGGAATCACCCTTTGGAAACGGTTGCTCTCATTTATAGGCAAGCTTATACAAGGAATAAAGGACGACGGCATACGCCGCCAACCTGACGGCTAGGATAGAAGGCAAGGCCATCGAGAATGTCGCGGTGGCCAAAAGATGTGAAATACCGAAAAGCCCGAAAGCAATGCCGATATAAAAAGACGCTTTGATTTTGGTCTTGCGGTAAACCAGAAGGCCGGCGGCCCAGATGATACCGCAAAGAAGCGCGTTGATTCCGCTGACAATATGCATACATCCTCCTTTTTGTCTGCGGGTTATTATACCACAAGGATTTAAAGAAAACCCCTTACAGCATGATGCCGTAAGGGGTCAAGATAAGGACCGCGCCGGCCTTTTATCTGCGCGGGCCTGAGGTTTTGTTTTTCGGGATCGTGATCGTCAAGATGCCGTCTTTGTATTCCGTCGTCATCTGATTAATTCTGGCGTCCTGCGGCAATAGAAACGTGCTCATAAAATTGCCGGACCGCGATTCCTTGGCGTAGAAATTTTGGCCCTTCTCTGTACCGCTCTTTGCGGTCTCTCCGGACACGATCAGCTGCCTGCCTTCTGTGCGGACACGGATGTCTTTTTTCTCAAAACCGGGCATGCTGATGTTAATGATATACGCATTGTCCTTATCGCGAAAACTTTGGCCTGAAACGGCAGGCGCAGGAAGGTTCAGAAAATCTTTCTGTTCCGGCCCAGAATAAAAACCGGGATCCTGCATGCGACGCATCCGCTCCTGCATCATCTTAAATATCCGCTCCTGCTCTATCTGCTGGATCTCGTTTATGTCGTCAAACGATTCCCGGGGCCGCATATCCACCATGAACGCGGGATTTTTCCCAAGAGAGCTCGGCACGGGAAACGGCTGATACTGCACGACGACGTTCTTTTGCCGGGATTTCTCTCCGCTGTGCCTGCCCATCAGATAAGCGTTCTCAAGGAGAAGAACCGCCGCCAACACGATCACAGCCCCTAAAATGATCCTGTCTTTCATATATACCTCCTTAATTTTGCCTATACTACCGAGATTCCTCTTCCTCGCAAAATTAACTCCCTGGCAGACAAACGTATCTTGTAAATATCTGATGCACCTGGCTCCGGTTGAACAGGCCACACCTCGCCTCATTCGGACGGTAAGTGCCCCGGCGGTATTCCGTTTTCTGCGGGACCCGCCCGGCTCCTGCAAGGGCGTGGGTGCACAATGCAAGCGCAAGAAAACTTTTCTGTCTCTAATTTTACAAAAATCTAAAATTTTTGGCAATAAGATTTTGCCGCGAAGATGCCCTGTCGCTTCCGGCATATTCCGTTTGTCAACGAAGACGCCGCGAGCTACAATTGTCATATGAACAAAGATGCTGAACACAAAAAAGTCGCGATTGTGACCGGCGCAGACAGAGGGATTGGATTCCAGGTCTGCCGGCAGCTCGGTGAGCTGGGTAACTTTAAAGACCAGGCATTGACTGGCGG
>CAZAYJ010000090.1:0-5828 GCA_964489335.1 uncultured Planctomycetia bacterium | reverse complement strand
GCCGGCCGCGCAGGACGTCCTGCGGCGTCCAGATGCGTTCGTCCACGAACAGATCGCGGATCCTCGGATCGTTCTTGCCGATATCGTGGCTGAGGGCGAGATATTTAAGGAGACAGAGATCTTGGCCCGGGAGGCCGAAGGCCCTTCCAATCAATTCAGCCAAGACAACGACATTTTCTACATGCCCCAGGCCCTGGGATAAATTCAGCGAGAGAATGCGGTCTTGGTCCAGGCCGACAAGGGAACGGACCGCCGGCGAAGAAAGAGGATCCGACTCTTGTGTAGGCATCTCTGCCGCAGACAGAGAAGAAGCGGACATCTTGCGCAAAGCCTTCAATATATGAGCCGCGTCGCTCTCGGGATCGAAGATCCACATCGGGCCAGCCAAGGATAAAAGATTCAGCGCGGCGAATATCCCCGCCGGATGCATCACGGCTTTCTCCAACAATCCAGCCGAAGCATCACCCGTATCCGCGCCCAAGACAAAGACGGCAGCCGACGTTGCAGCGGCGAACAGGCTGGCGGCAGGGCCTCCGGCAAAAAATACCAGAGAAGAACGCGGCGCAAGCGTTTCGTCATAATGCTTCAGCTCATCCCTGTTGACTGCGCCTATATACAGGTCGAGACGAACATCATGAAGAGGAATCTGGACCAGCCGGGCGGCCAAGACATGACCTGACTCGTGGATCGCCAGGCAGGCGATCACAGACAAAGCGGCGACAACCCCTGACGGACCGAAGAACAAAGGCGTAAGGATAGCGATGCCCAGCGTCAAAGCAGAAATCCAAAGCTGGCCGATCTTCACATAAAACGGCTCCTGCCATAGCGGCTTCAGGAACCATACGATCGCCGCGATAGCACAAAAGGCGGCGTAGAGGGCCCCTGTGTCCGTCGCGGTCGCGCCGAGGATCAAGGCCCTGACCGCTATCCAGATGTTGACTCCCAGGGCCGCCAGGACGGTCGCAATCCCAACGTAAAAGCGGTCTGCATATCTTGCGGGGGACGAATCGTCCACAGAGGTCCGTTCCTGCGGGACAACAGACCGGCGAATCGAAACCGCCGGCGAAGATGACTCTTGCTGTGCCCTGCGCGCAAGCTCTGAAATGATCTCGGCGTTAAAACGTCCCCCCAGATAGGGATCGATGTGCATCGGGACGCCCAGATAAAGGCCGCTCAATTCGGAGCTATTGGTGGCAAACAAAACGTCGCCGGCGGCGGCGATCCGCACGATAAGCGGCTTCATGGCCTCAAACCTCTCTTGTGCCTCGAATGCGTTCATCTCGGACTTCAGGCCCACAATGATATCAATATCCAGGTCTGTCACCCCTCCGGCAAGGCGTCTCGCAGCCAGATCTTCAAGCCCCAGCGTGTATTCTTCGATCGTCGAGAGCCGGCGGGACCCAGCAGCCGCATTCATGGCGCTCGAACGATAAAGAGTCTTCACAAGACCGTTGACCACGGCGTAACCCATGTAATGGCTGCACGGAAGTTTCTGCGCGCCGACCTTCACCTCATCCTGCCAACACATGGCCAGCCTGCGTGCGACGGGGCGGCCGGCGTAGTCGCCGAAATCCGAATGCGCGTCCAGATGCCGCCATAAAACACCTCCTTGCGCCACCATCCGCTCGGCGTCCCGGCGGTAATGCTCGAAGAAAAATGCGTAAGAGAAATTATGCTGGCCGCTCCAATAAATCTTTTTGCCGTCCGCCAGCGTCACAACCACAAAATGAGGCCCGCCGATACGCCACACGTCGTTGTTAATGCACGTCTCTACAACAGGATAGATCGTATTCGGCCCCCTCTCGGCAACGGCGTATTCACGCTGTTCCATCCGGGCGCCGGGGAACGTGAAACGACCCGGCAGAGGGATAACGAAATCTTCGCGCCGGACTTCGGCTGGCGAAGAGACCGCCAGGTCGCCTTCATCGAAGCCCGCGGAGCGCAGCCCGGGCTCAAGGAACTCGAGCGCCTCGTCGGCAGAATCGACGATCTCCAGAAGTCCTGCGTCTTCTTCTTTGATGAGAGGCGCGCCGGGATAAGACAAGGCCTGCGCGACAATCGTCTCCTTGATTCGCGTCCAGAAATCCCTGCCCACGAGCACCAAGGGTCGGCGCGGCATCTTGTGCGTCTGCATCAGGGCCACGATGTCGAAAAGACGGTTCATGGTGCCCAAGCCGCCGGGCATAAAGACAAAATCCCTTGAATTCTCGGCGAGGACGACATGATGGTTGGAGATATGGCGGCTCAAAATCACGTTCTCTTCCTTCGGCATAGGCTCCTGCATAACGATATACAGCGTCGCCTGTAAAAGATCGAAATGAGGCCTGGCGCCCTTGGCCAGACGTCTCGCCAGAAGCGCGCTGCCGGAGCCCAAACGCACAGGGACCCCTTGACGGGTGATCTGCCAGGCGAGCTCTTGGGCGATACCCAATTCCTTTTCGCTTGCGGCCTGCGGATGGCCGATAAAGGTCACACTGGGCCGCCAGCCGGACAATCTCTTCAGGGAAACAGCGATCTCGGCATTGGCGTCCGCCGTGCGCTTGGGATTCACATGATATGGCGGCATGGCATGCCGCTGGATATGCGCCAGCGCCTTGCGAGGAACGTTCGTCACAAAGGGTATAAAAGGAACCTGCGACATAAGGCCATAGTCTTCCCAACTTTGCCGAAACGCCCTCATGATCGGCGTCCAATAAGAAGAGCCTATAAGGACAAGAGAGCCGTTCCTCGCCCAAACCTCAAAGAACTCATCCAGCGTCCCGAAACCGCCAGGGAACACACCGATACCGATACTATTGTTAAAGAGCCCCATCTTGCGCGTCACAAGATGATAGAACTCATAGTTATCCTCGACGAAGGCGGAAGTCTTCTGCTCAAAATGGATCTTATGGGGGTCAAAATAGATGCGGATGCCCTGGGTCCTGTTCCGCCGGGAAACAGTGTCTCCTGCCGATGCTCTTCTCTCAAGATATCCGCGCAACGGCTCTTCCATTATGGAGGGTCCTGCGCCTGTGCGCAACGGCAATCTTGCGTCATAGACGTCTGCGCCAAACTCATAGGCCTTGCGGCACATCGCATCGCACGGCGGGATACGCGCGCTGCCGAAGACGATGACCGCCGCAGGCCAAAGACTGTGGATGCGGTCGATCAGCAGGCGCTCCTCCTGAAGCTCCTTGACTAAGGCCTCCGGCGGCATGGAAAAATATGTCCGGCGCGGCGAATTTAAACGCGCAAAAGCGGGCGAAGAAGTATCCGGATGCCCGAGTTGCTCGACTAACTTGTCCCCTCTTTTCCTCGCGTCTAAAAGGCCGTACTTGCATACCTGGCGCAACATGCCGTAATACATCTGCGGCAGGAATTTGGGGTGTTCTTCTAAAGCCAGCGCGATTTCTTTGAAGAAGGCGCGGAACGGCCGCGGCGCCGAGAACATGAGCGGCTGTTCGTCGGATCTGCTGTAGAGGTCCCAGAGGCCGGCCAGACGGCGCGCCTTTTCATCCCCCAGCTCGTGGCTGATGAAAATCTGGATCGTCAGGGCGGCTGTCGCCTGAAAAACCAATACTTCCCAGAAGAAAGGCCTGCCGCTCGACAAGACGTTCATGTAGAGGATATTGGCCAGATTATCCTGGCCGCTGACGACCGAGGGCAAATCGTCGCTGTAAAGAAAGAGCTCGTTAAAAAGTTTGCGCGGCACGGAATAATCCATGATGACGGTGACGTTGTTGCTCCGGGAGGCCCGCCTCTCCTCGAGATAGGGATTGTGGTTACCGAACTCAAAGAAGTTGTAATCATGAACCTCTGCCAGCCGCGCCATCTCGTCCTGGACGCTCTTGTCCTTGCGGCCGCACATAATAAAGAATGTCGTGTCTCGGCGGCGATAAGACTCGTCTTGGGCGCGCGCGCGCTCAAAGATCTCAAAATACTTTTTGACGCTATGGCCCTGGTGGACATAAAGAAAGCCCCATTCGGAAGCGACTGTCCTCTCCAAATTCTCCTGGCGCAAGACGGTATCCAGGGCCTGCCAATGCGGGAATTTCTGAAGGATCCTGCGGCGCTCCTGGCGGATGCGCTCGCTGATACGCGGATATTTCTTCGAATAGATACTCTTGGAAACAGGCGAAACCGGCGCGGCCCCTACCTCGTCAGGACCGAATCCTAAATGCATCTCGCCATATTCCAGAGGTTTTTGGATCAGGCTTTCAAAACCAAGTTCATAAACATAAAGCTGCGCGCGGGCCCTGCCGCCGTAACGCGACAAATCACATCCATGTATCTCTTTTTCCGTCCCGCCCAAAGCATAGACAACAGAGACGTCTGTCTCATCGATAATGCCGTCCTGAATATCGGACCAGGTGTTATCAAAATAGGAGCTACCGAGGCGCCGGGCCTCTCCGTAAACACGGCGGCTGCTCCCGGAAGCATTGATCACCTCCACGCCGTCGATCTGCTGGCGCGCAAGCTCGGGATTGAGCCCTTTGAGGATCTTCGTCTCAACGGCCAGAAGGAAATCATCCGCCCGGTGGAAGATCAAACGGACTTTTTTATCCGGGAAGGCCGCTGAAAAGATCTGCGCGGCATTGGCGACGAAGACCACGTCGCCCAGACCGGCCATTCTCTCATGCAAGATCACATTGATCGCCCCAAAATCTTGCGGCAGAGACAAGAGATGCGGCGCGCGATACTGAACATTCCACAAGGTATCCCGCAGGTCCCATCCCAAATCCCGCTGCACCGCCCGAAGAATGCCTACCGTCCGGCTGTCTCCTGAAACCGGCAGGAACAATCTCAAGGTCCTGTCTTCCAGCTGCGCGCGATAGTTCTCGCTGGAAGTCACCAAGGCGATCCGATGCACATTTTTTATATCGGCATAATGCAGAAGCACATTGACAGCTCTTAATGTCTCATACGACGGCAAAAGGATCCTTGCGGCTTTGTCGATATCCAGATCGATCCGGCCCGTCACGGGTATGGTTAACTCCATCCCCTCCATCGCAGGAATGGCCGGAGAAGACACAGCCGCATCCTTTCCCGGAATACCGAAAGCCCTGTAGAAAGCGTGGATATCTTTTTCTTCGGCTATTGTAGCCAGCTCATAATCTGCCCATGCGGCTTCCAGAAGCTCTTTGATAAACGCATCCCGCTGGCCTTCCGGTATCTGCTTGCCGAAGGTTATTTTCCTAGAAAGATACTGGGCTAAAACACGCAGGAGATTCTTGTGGTTGTTGCGGCGCAGGACAGGAATGAGCGTGCCGAAATGCCTGACTTTCAGGACAAACAAGATGCTGTCGCAGGCGCGGAAAACAGGGGAACGTTCGGAGATAAAAACGGTCTTGTAGAGGCGGGCGTGCCAGTAGCGGGATGTCTGGGGTCTATTGGGCGAGCCGCGCAGCATCTGATGGTCTTTGGACCAGTTCAAAAAGACCTTTTCAAAAACCGCATCTGCATCCTTATAGCCCTTGACCTGTCCCAGGCAAACCGCAAGCCAGAGGGACTGATAGGCGATCATAAAATGGTTTGTGAAACGGGCTTCTTTGACAATCTCCGCAAGGTAGCCGATGTTCTCCGCTGCTTTTTGCTGTTGCGGTATCCCAGACGCAGCCGCATCTCTCCCTGCGGCAACGGCCTTGGCGCGGCGCACGACGATATCTCCGAGGATCTCCTGTGTGCGCACAATAATGTTTCTGGCGCCGACAAAATCGGGTTCCCATAAATAAGGCAGGTGGAGCAATTTCATCATTTCGTCGCGGGCCTGCGCAACATTCCCGACGGCCACAAGCGCCCTGAGGCGGCTTGCGGCTCCAGCGACCTTTTCAAAACGAGCCTCACCAAGT
>CAZAYJ010000089.1:0-5851 GCA_964489335.1 uncultured Planctomycetia bacterium | reverse complement strand
AATATTTACACTAGATTTATGAAGTTCTTTAATAACTTAAAGGGCAAACTGTCCGAAAGGACAGGACGCAAAGCCGCGAACCCCTCAAAAACGGGGTAGTCGGGCTGCCGTAATCAAGAAAGGATCCATCTGAGTATCCTCTCCTGATTCTCGTCAAATTCAAGGAGCCCATTTCTTTGAATGGGCTTTTTTGTTGCCCGCCTTCAACGGCGGCTCCATGCGTCCGTGCTTTGCCAGAAAACATGCTTTCTGGCGAGCTTGCCCTTTAAGTGTCGCGGGGGGGCGCGCCATGGACGCCAAAAATTTTGTGGTCATCATGATCGTAACGATGGTCGCAACGCCGTGCCTGGCCGGCCAGACGACGATTTCCGGAACCATGAGTTGCACCATGCCCGAACACGTAGAAATGCAGACGGCTCAACCGTCTTCGCCGACGACGACCCTGCAGCCACCGTCTGCCGTCGGGACAGGCGGCGCCTACGATATCTCGCTGCAGAACCGCGAGGCCAGAACTAAGGATATGCTCACAGAGGAGTCCCGGGTCACAAGACAAAACGACCAGGGCCAAACGCAAACCGTCACGATCTATACGGTTTGCGCGAAATAAACGACATAGACAAAACCCCAACCACAAAAACCAGGGGTTTCCCCCTCAATTCATTTGAGGGGTTTTTTAAAAGGGCATTGCCTGTAAGGCAATGCCCTTTTGATTGCACAGGTTTACACGGGATGAAGGCCCGAAGGGTTAAGGACGGACAAACGTGGCCGTTACGTTGTATTTTTCCTGCTTTTGGGAGGAAGCCCCGCCGGATACGGACGGTGCTTGCTGCAGTTCCAGCGGAACATTGTAGATAAAGGTCGTGCCCTCGATGACATCGACTGTTTTGCGGACAGAAACCCTGGGGATGTATTTGACGGGTACGGACTTCAGGTCAATGGTGATAACATGCTCCCCGGGAGAGAATTTGCGGAACGTATACGTTCCCTGTAAATTCGTCGCTGTTCTCGTCGTTCCGTCCAGGACAAGCACGACGCCCTTTAACGTCTCCTCGCCCGCATCATAGACGCCGTTCATGTTCTTGTCGTAAAAGACGATCCCGGATATCTCCATACGCGTGGCCAGGCCAAAGTCATACCGCTTGCTGACGCCATGCACGATATCTACTTTGCGTTCTGCGGAAACCGTCGGGTTATACCCTTGGGGGATAGTGGCCAAATCAAGAGACAATACCGCGGTCTTCCCCGATATGCCTTTAAGATGATAATATCCTTCACGATCAGTGACGGCCCTCTGCTGGCCGCCCACAAGGATCTTGGCGCCCGGAACACCCGCCTCCTGCGGCTGCTTGATGCCGTCGCCGTTGGTATCATAAAAAACAAAACCGCAAAAACCACCGACAGACTGCCAGCGCAATCCCGTATCCCATAACAGCCGCACGCCCCAGCTTAAGTCCACATCGAAATGCTTGCCGACCCCCTCGCGCTCCGCCCAGACGTTGTCGATCCTTAATTTCACAAAGGCCTCGTTACCGGCAGACGGTTTGAACCTCAACTCCGCCTCGCCCTCCAGTCTGTCCTCCCCACTCAAGAAACTCAAGATTGACTCCGTATTCTGTTCGTCGCGATAGAACAACCTCAGATTCGTATAAAAAGGCGTATCGTAGATCTGACGGTTATAATTCAAGCCGAATTCCTGTGCCGTCGGATACGCCGTCTCATTTGTGAAAGTGTTGCGCAGATAGTTCACCTCCTGATTATAATAAAAATAAAGATCTCCCAGCACCCTGAAGTTGATGCCGCCCAACAGCCGGTTGTTGTTGAAATTCTGTGCAGGGGACGTGTAATTCTTCGACTTCCTGTTCTGGAATAAAAGATACGTGCTCAAGCGCCGAATCAGGAAAAGTTTCTTCCTGAGCATCAACTCCTTGGTCTCCGTCACGGAAGGCGTATTGGAACCGAGCTGATCATCCATGATATAGCCAGCTTCCAGTTCCGTATGCATATCCAGGACCCAATTCAACCGCGTCGTCGAGTTATAGTTCGGACGGCCAGGATTGTCGGGATTGTTGAAGACCTTATCGTGGATCCCGGAAAACGCATTATAGATGGTGACGGAATCCGTCGGCCGGTAATCAATAGACAGGGTCCCGTTGGTCGATCCCGTCGTCGGGACGCCACCCAAAAGAGAGGCAAAATTCTTAGCGTTGTCCGTCATGTTCAGGCCGACCCTCAGCTTAGGGAGAGTAAAAGAAGTTTCGGCCGTATAAGAATTATGCGTCATGTCCGAAACCGTCCCCGCGCCGAAATCCCAGACGCCCATATTGTAATTCATCTGCAGGCCGGCCGTATCGCTTGTCAGGACAGGCTCGTTTCTTTCCGGACCATAAGAATGTACGTAGAACGTCTTGAAGTTCGCGAACCGCGACACATCATAGCTGACGCCTACCCCTTCAAGCCAAGCCCTTTTGGTTTTTGAAAGGCCTTCGTCGGGAGACAAAAAGGTAAAATCCCCTTCAGGGACAGCGCCCCAGAAAGCCGAGTAGTTGAGAGACTTCTGGAACATGGGTGCATCGACCTTGATGCCCCTCAATTCGGAGGCAGGGAAGCCGAAGGCAGAGAATGACGAGGAGTAATCGAACATACGAATGTCGATATCCTTGAGCTCGTCGAAATGGGCATCCGTCAATCCGATCCTGACGTTGGAAACGCGGTATTGGCCCAGATTGGTACGGTTGCCCTGCACCGAGGTATCGAACATGCCGTAAGGGGTCTCGCCGATCGCCGAAGTGGTGTAAGCCATGGTATGAGAAGTCCTATGAAGGTCTCCGACTCCCCGCCCCGTCAGGTATGAATCGCCGGAAATCGAATAGGTAAATTTAAAGGACTGCGGCAGACTTTCGGCATCTTGCTTTGCCTGGACCGTCTGCGCCAGTATCTCTTCAAAACGCCTTGGGCCGATCGTCACCTTATAACTTTTGCGTTCATTGTCGTCTCCCCAGATATGCAGATAACAGCTGCCGATCTCGCGAGGTTGCAACAGTAACTCGTCTTTTGCATTCTGGCTCGCCTGCAAGATGGCCGGATGGGTCACGAGGAACCTGCTGATAGCGATACCCTTTAAAACGATAGGTTCATCGACAGAGAGAGCCAGATCAGAGCCCTCGAAACTCGTCATATCCAGGACTACAGGGGCAGAGGCCCCAGCAGTCGCAGCCGTAGTCGTCTGGGACATTGCAGGCGCCGCTCCCGTCTTTTTCAAAGAAATGGCTGGGCCAACGGCATTATCTATCGATACAGAGGATGTTGCGCCTGAAGCTGGAGGGGCTGCTGCAACCTCCGGCACCCTGCTGGCCTGCGCCGCAAAACCGGCAGCGGCATTTTCCTTTGCGGAAATGCCCATTTCCTGTTCCATACCGCTCAAATAAAGATCGACGAGATTCTTTTTGCTAACCTGCGTACAGGCCAACAGCCCGTGACGACGCAAAAGCTCCCTCTCGGTCATCTCGATATATTCCCTGGCAACTTGCGATTCAGGATTCGCCAATAAAGCTTTTTTAAATGCCGTCAGTGCTTCGGTAAATTGATCCCTGTCAAAATAAGCGACTCCCTGCTGATAAAAAATATCGCTGATCTGCGGAGAGACGGTTGCGTGCGCATCAACGATAAAAACATTCTGCGCCATGCTTATTAAAACGATTAAAAAAGTAATGAAAAATTTTTTCATGCCTTGCGTTAAGACTTTAGGGTGATGCCGGAAACACTGCCCTGGGCATCGATGGTAAAAGAGGCCTCCTGGACCAGAGAGCCGCCGTTCTGAAAATCCAGGGTCATCAGGATGTCATAGGTGCCCGGCTTCAGGTTCGAAGATGAAGCGGTTGAAGTCAGTTCGGCCTTATCTCCAGGAAGGGTAAATATATCCTCGAAAGTCCCGCGGATATAGACGAAGCCGCTGTTGTCCAGGACGTCGAATGTGCCGGAAGCCGTAATGTCCGTATTTCCGGTATTGACGAAAGCAGCGGTGACGATAAAATCATTCAGGTTCTGGCGGATATCCAGCGAACGAATCTCGGCTTTCTTATTGACGGTCCCTTCGGCCTCCGCATAGAACAAGGCGCCGACGCGGTTAAAGACCTTCACGAGGGCCGTCGAGCCGTCTTCCTGCTTCTGTTCGACATCTCCGCCTTCCGTCTCAAAAAACATGACGCAGAAGTGTCCGCCCGCGGCATCCGCAGGGATATTGACCGTATAATGAATAATTTCCGATTTGCCAGCGGCCAGCTTGAAATCGGCCGGGTAGAACGTAATCCAGTTGGAACACGACAAAGGCGTCGTGCCCTTGGGCATAAAATCTTTGCTGCCATCCGCCTTGGCATAGACCCAATCTTCAAGATAAACCCTGATCGGAATCTCCTGCTTGCCCGTGTTGTCAACCTTGATCTCTCCGGAGGCGTAGCTGCCTGGTTTCGCGTAAACCCTGATCTTGGGACTGTCAATACGGATGCCTGCGACCGCCAACGAGGCAACGCCGAAATAAATGACAATTCCTGAAATGATACGTCCGAAAAATCTCATAAAACCCCATGTCTTTAAAGATACAGTGAGGATTCCTTCAGAAGCGCGCCCTTTACTTCAGGGCGCCATCTGAAGGAATCCTCGCCGCATGTGTTCTGAACTAATTCAGGACTAGCGTAAACGTGATCGTTCCCGTATAAGTGCCTGCAGTCTGATCTGCCCCTATGGCCTTCCAAGCCGTATATTCCTGCTTGGTGCCCTGGCCGGCAGACCCGTTATAACCGCCGCTATAATTATACGGATATTTCGATCCGGCCGCCGGTCCAGAAATGGCGATGATCGCCCGTACCAGCCTTGAGCCGCCGGCTGAATCGCTCTGATAAACAAGCGAATCCGTATTGCAGGCCGAAGTCGCCGGACCCACCTGCGCCGTTCCCGGCGGAGCACCTTGCGCCACGCCACCCAGCTTATCCTGCCACTGATAATCCGGAATCAAAAGCACCGATTCCCGGGCAATGGTCGCTCCTCCCGGTCCCGTCAACTGCGAGCCCGTCTCCGTGATCTTGTACCTGCGGCCTGAACTTGCCGCGATCATGAGCACATAATAAAAGTACTCGCCGTGCATATACAGGAAGTTGCCTTGGTTATCCTTCAGCGCGCTCAGCTTTCCAAAATTGAATGACGGAGTCGTCTGAATCGTCCCCTGAGTAAAAGGGTCCGTATCGCCATTCGCCACGCTCATCTGGACAACCTGGGCCAAGCTGAATTCCAGAGTGGACTGCACTGTTGCCGACGCGGTGCCGCTCGGTCCAACAGCCGTTGTCTGTGCCATCGCCAAAGGCGCAACATTCAACGCCAAAAACGCGCACATAACCATCCATATCATCATACCTCTTTTCATATTTGTCACCTCCCCTCTGTGTTTATTTTAAATCAATGAAGATATTCTTGCCGCGTGCCGCGGTTTTGAAGAAATCAATCTAAAACAGCGGAATAACCAATCTGTGAGTTATAATTTCCCGCCTTGGATTCCGGAGTCATGGTCAAACGGTATTCCACCTTCAGGTGGACACTGGCCCCCAAGAGCCCTGACGAAAAAATAGTGTTTTCACCTTCTTTGACAGGAACAAACTCCTGGAGATAGGACCTGGGGGCTTCGTCGGACTCCACGTCCTTGACTTTCATGACAAAATCTTCCATCGGGACTTTGTCGCCTTTCTCATTGACCAACGGCGATGCCACCCTCTGGACAATCTTGTATGGCCTGCCCATATTGGTCTCGACATATATCTCGTTCTCGCAAGTCACGGGCCCGCCCTTGAAGCTGACGTCCCCGAAA
>CAZAYJ010000088.1:0-5858 GCA_964489335.1 uncultured Planctomycetia bacterium | reverse complement strand
ATAGCGCGCCAGAAATACCTTGCGGTTCTTCCTGCCGAAATATGCCCGGCTGCGATCGAAAGAAATAATGATCCGGTGGGCAGCCAAGGCGCCCAGAATCCTGTTGGCCCTCCCCGGCAGGACATTCTGTTCGTGAATCATGACCTTCGCACCCGTGAACCGGCCCGCAAACACAAAAGGCACGGTGAGATAACCTCCGAAACCTACGACGATGGCGGGCCGCTCTTTTATCAAGAGCCCTGCCGCCTGAAAAAAAAGCCTGCACAATCCTCCCACGCTGCGACGGCCTGAAAGGACATACGTCTTGACGCTCGACGACACAAGATCTTCGAGCCCTTTGCTGCGCGACGTCACAAAGACAACGGCCGGCGCCGGCCGGTTCATGTCCGCCAAGGTCTCGCAAAAAGCGACAGCCGGCAGAATATGCCCGCCGGAGCCGCCAGCGACGACCATAATCTTCGTTGAACCTTCCCGGATCACAGCGCAACCTCCTCGGACTTAGACACATTGAGCAGAAGGCCGACGGCGACCATGTAAAAGACAAGCGAAGAACCGCCGTAGCTGATGAACGGCAAAGGCAAACCCTTAGTCGGCAGGGCACCGATGGAAACGCCTATATTGACAACCGCCGAAAATGTAATCAAGGTCATGACACCGACGCCAATAAGCTTGCCGAAGGGATCATTAACCTGCCGGATAATCCTCCCCATCTGCCAGGTCAGGAAAATAAAAAGAAGGATGACGGCGCAGGCACCGAACAATCCAAGTTCCTCAGCGATGATCGAAAAAATAAAATCCGTATGCGCCGCGGGAAGATAAAACAGCTTCTGGCGGCCCTGTCCTAGCCCCAGGCCGATCAGGCCGCCGGAGCCCAGGGCGATTTGAGACTGGATGATCTGGAAACCAGTTCCCTGCGGATCCAGCCAGGGATTCAAAAATGCCAGGATCCTTGCCCGGCGGTACGGCACACGAAAAACCAAGAAATACAAAACCGGCAAGGCCGCTACAACACTGATCACCATATGAGAGAGGCTGATGCCGGACACAAACAGCATCGTAAACGTCAGGACGACCATGGACACTGCTGTCCCTAAGTCAGGCTGCAGGAGGACTAAGAGCGTGATGGCGCCCAGAACGCACATGGGCGGCACAAACCCTCTCCAAAACTCCCTGAGATATCCCGCCTTCCGGTTCAGATAATCGGCAAGATAAATGATGAGGGCCACTTTCACAAATTCCGTCGGCTGATAGTTGAATCCTGCGATATGCAACCAGCGCTTGGCACCACCGACTTCACGGGAGATACCGGGCACAAGAACCATCAACAGGGGAATGACCGAAATGATAAGCAAAGGTTTGGCGAAACGGCGCAAGAGGTGATAGTCCACGGCCATCGTAGCGACCATGGCGACGCATCCGATAAGGACATAAAGGCACTGTTTTTTCAGAAGGCCGTAGCTCTCGCCGCTCGCCTGCCAGGTGGCAATCGAGCTGGCGCTGTAGATCATGACGATGCCGATGCAAATCAACACAAGCATCGTAACAAAAACGGAAATGCGTGCGCTTCGCATTTTTCTAAGTTGACGGGTAGCGGGTTAACGGGTTGACGAGTTAAAATCTTCAAGTTCTTGCATACGTCTACCCGGAACAAAAGTTCTGAAATTTCTTATGGATAAATACCTGTGCGGTCCAAAACCGCCGCCCCTCAGACCGGAGAGGCGGATGACCTATTTCAACCGGCCGACAAGCTCTTTAAAGGTCCTGCCGCGATGTTCATAGTCGGTGAACATATCGAAGCTCTTGCACATCGGTGAAAACAGGACATAATCGCCTGCGCGCGCATGCCGCCGCGCGCTCTGGACGGCCTGTTCGAATGTCGCCACCTGCTCGAGAGCCACGACGGACCTCCAGGCGGCCGCGATCCTGTCGCTGGCCTCCCCCACAAGGACGACGAACTTCACCTTTTGACGTACCAAATCCGCGATGGACCCAAAATCGCTCCCCTTGTCGCGGCCGCCGGCAATCAAAACGACAGGCTTCTTGACATTGCGCAGAGCCCAGACGGTCGAGTCGATATTCGTCGCTTTGGAATCATTGAGATATTCCACGCCGTCAAGGGTCCTGACGAATTCCATGCGGTGCTCGACCCCTTTGAAATTCCTGAAAACCTCAAGACACACCCGGCGGTCCAGCCCAAGCGCTGCGGCGACGGCCAACACGGCCTGCTGATTCTGGTCGAAACCGGCATCCTGCGGATTCTTGCCAAAAAAAAGGACGCGCGCAGGTGCCGTATCTGCCAAGGTCCTCAAGGCTTCGTCGGTCTCGTTGAGAACAAGCCAGTCCCCGCGGTCCTGATTCATATAGATTCGCTTTTTGGCTTCCAGATATTCGGCGACATCGCGATACCGGTCCAGATGGTCCGGCGTCAGATTGAGAATAACAGCCAAGTGGGGATGGAACCCGCGAATAGTCTCAAGCTGGAAAGAACTGACTTCAAGAGAAACAAAATCGCCCTTCTTTATTTCAAGGACATGGGCCGAAAAAGGCGTACCGATATTCCCGAGGACAAAAACTTTGCGCCCGGCCGCCTTCAATACCTCACCGACAAGTGTGGTCGTCGTCGTCTTCCCATTGGTCCCCGTAATAGCAATGATGGTCGCCGGGCAGACGCTTGCCGCCAGCTCCAATTCGCTGATGACCTCGATATGTTCCTCGCCGGCCCAGACGACAGGCAAGGCATCGGGTCTGACTCCCGGACTCAACACCAGAAGATCACGTCCCCTAACAGTCTCCCGGCTGTGGCCTCCAATCTCGACAACAACACCCTCTTCGCCGAGCTCCCGGACAAGACGTTCCAGCTGTTCGGAACGCTTCGCCTCCGTCACCGTAACGTCCGCTCCACACTTTTTGAGGAGTCTGGCGGCTGCCAGACCGCTGCGGGCAAGACCAACGACGGTCACTTTTTTGCCTTGATAGGATATCATCTGATCTTGAGGGTCGTCAGGGTAAAAAGCGCCAAGATGGCCGAAACGATCCAGAAGCGCACGATCACCTTGGATTCCGGCCATCCCATCATCTGAAAATGATGATGCAACGGCGCCATCTTGAAGATGCGTTTCTTGCGCAGTTTAAACGACCCGACCTGCAGGATCACCGAAAGCGCCTCGATCACAAAAACGCCGCCGACGATCACAAGCAAAAGCTCTTTTTTAATGAGGATCGCAGTCAGGCCGATGAACCCGCCCAAAGCCAGCGAACCGACGTCCCCCATAAAGACGGAAGCCGGATAGCAATTGAACCAAAGAAACCCCATGCAGGCGCCCAGGATAGCGGCGCAGAGCACGGTCAATTCGCCGACGCCCTCGATATAAGGGATAAACAGGTACTGGCTGAAACGCACGTGCCCCGTCAGATATGTCAGGATCCCGTAGGAGAAGACCACCATCAGGACGCAGCCAGTCGCCAAACCGTCAAGCCCATCGGTCAGATTGACGGCATTGGACGTCCCTACGATCACCAGGATAACGAAGACGATATAGAATACACCCAGCTCCAGGGAAACGTTCTTCAAAAAAGGAACATCGATGCTCGTCGAAAGGTCAGGATTGAGATAAATGACCACGCCGACGATAGCCCCCAGAAGGAGCTGTCCGGCAAGCTTGGCCCTGGCGCTCAGTCCTTTAGAACGTTTGTATTTGAGCTTGATGTAATCGTCGGTAAAGCCAACAAACCCCAGCCAGAGGAGCGCCAACAAGCTCAAAAGCACATAGTTATTCCGCAGATCACCCCACAGGATAGCGGCCACGATGGTCGACAAAACCATCAGGATACCGCCCATGGTCGGAGTCCCCTGTTTATGATGGTGCAGATCATAAAGAGCATGGACCTCCTGCTTCTGGCGGACATGCTCGCAGACATGGAGTTCGGCGAGCTTACGGATGATGCGGTTGCCGAAGATCAGACAAAAGAAAAAAGTCGTCAACGCCGCCATGCTCGCCCGGAACGTGATATATTTAAAGACATTCAGCACGGGAAAATAATCCCTGAGGGGATAGAGCAGATAATAGAGCATTTAACCTTTCTCCTTCATAAAATTAACGATCCTTTCCATCTTCATGGCGCGTGATCCTTTAATCAAAAGGATGTCGCCTTCCTTGACGTTGGCCCCTAAAAACTCCAGGACCTTCGAGCAATCGTCGCAATGAACGATGGCCTCGGTCCGCATGCCGCCTTTACGGGCGCTTTCCGACGTCCATTTGGAAAAAGATCCCATGGTCACCAGAATATCGATGGGCTTCTTGGAGATGTAGTTCCCGAAATAGGCATGAAATTCCTGGGACTTAGTCCCAAGCTCCATCATATCCCCCATGATCAAAATCCTGCGTCCGCCCTGGCTATGGCGGCACAAGACGTCAATGGCCTGCTTGAGCGACTGTGGGTTGGAATTATAGGAATCATCGATCACGATACAGCGGTTGAGGCGAATCTCCTTGAGACGCATCTCCGGCGAGTCAAAGCTCCTGATACGTTCGCGGATGCTGCCGATGTCCAGGCCGAAGAAAAGCCCGCAGGCGATAGCGGCCATAGCATTGCTGACGTTATGGAGAGCACTATGCCTGATCTCCATGAAATGGGTGTTGTTAAACAAGAAAGATATCCCGTCGGGCTTGTAATCGATCTCCGTCGCGTTAAATTCGCAATCCCGGTTGATGCCGTAAAAAAAAATAGGCCTTGTTTTGACGCGACTGAGCCTCGCCAGGGCGATGTCCGACTTATTCAGAAGGGCTATCGCAGGCAAGGCGAGGTTGCGTACCAGCTCGATCTTTTCCTTATAGACCCCCTTGATATTTTCGAGAAATTCCAGATGGGCCGGACCGATGTTCGTGATGATGCCAAGGTTCGGCTGGGCGATCTGCGTGAGCCGGTGGATCTCACCCTTGCGGTTAGTCCCCAGCTCAATGACACAAATATCATGCTGGGATTGAATACTCAAAAGCGTCAAGGGCACGCCGATCAGGTTGTTCTGCGTCCCCTGGTTCTTGTGGACCTTGTATTTGGCTGACAGCACCCACGCCACCATCTCCTTGGTCGTCGTTTTGCCGCTGGAACCCGTGATGGCGATCACGGGAATATCAAAACGCTCCCTGTGATAACGGGCGATAGCGCCCAGGGCCACCACGGTATTTGGAACGAAAATACAGGCGATGCCTTTAGGAGTTTTGGGGGCTTTTTGCGCTTCGGAATAAACAATGCCTGCGGCGCCCTGCTTGAGCGCATGGGGAATGAAATCATGGCCGTCAAAATTCTGTCCGCGGATCGCCAGAAACAACTCTTTGGGCTTGAGCGTGCGGCTGTCGATGGAAATGCCCGCAAAACGCGTCCTGGGCATTCCGCTTTGCAGCGTCCCTCCTGTCGCTTCCAAAATGTCTTTTAAACTGAACATCGAAAATCCCGTCTGGCCTAACTTCGTCGGCGCAGCAGACCTTTTTAGAGATTCTTGCGAACCGTTTCCATATCGTCAAAAGCAACAGACTTGCCGCCGATAAGCTGGTACGTTTCATGCCCCTTGCCTGCAACCAGCACCAGATCGCCGGCCTTCGCCAGGCCCATGGCGCGACGGATCGCCTCCAGGCGGTCCGGCTCAACCATGTAATTGTCCCGCTCTATCCCCTTCACAATATCCCTGATAATGGCCTGGGGGTCTTCACTGCGAGGATTATCGGAGGTCACGACGCAATAATCAGACAATGCGCTCGCCACACGCCCCATCTTCGGCCGTTTCGTTCGGTCGCGATCTCCTCCACAACCGAAGACGGTGATAATTCTGCCATTATGGGCGATAGCGCGCAAAGATTCAA
>CAZAYJ010000087.1:0-5938 GCA_964489335.1 uncultured Planctomycetia bacterium | reverse complement strand
GAGTTGTTTGACGACGGGAATGGCGCTGACGTCGAACGTATTGCGTGTCGCATCCTCGAAAGTCCTGATACCCCGTTCGCAGAGAATGACATTATGGTTGCCTTCGGCCATGATGTATTCCGCCGACATGAGTAGTTCCTTGACGGTGTTCGCCAGACCTCTCTTAAGCAGGATGGGTTTACGGGTTAAGCCGACTTCTTTGAGGAGCGTGAAATTCTGCATGTTACGCGCGCCGATCTGCAGGATGTCGGCATATTGCGCGACCGTCCCGACATCGCGCACGTCCATAACCTCCGTGACCGTCGGCATGTTCAGTTTCTTGCTGACACGCGAGAGGATCTTAAGGCCTTCCAGTCCCATGCCTTGGAAGGCATACGGAGATGTTCTCGGTTTATAGGCACCGCCGCGCAAGACGGATGCGCCGGAAAATTTGACCTCCTCGCCTATTTCTAAAAGCAGATTCTCGTTTTCAATGGCGCAGGGGCCGGCAAAAACAATGATCTTTTTGCCGCCGAGTTTCAGGTGTTCGCCGATGGGAATGATCGAATTCTCTCTTTTGAATTCCCGCGAGACAAGCTTGTAGGGCGCCAAAATCGGAATGACGTTCTCTACGCCGTGAAAAGCCTCCAGTGGGATGGCCCTGAGGGCGTCTTCGGGACCGATCAATCCGATGATCGTCCTCTCTGTGCCTTTGGAGATGTGGGGTTTGAGTCCTAGTTTGTCGGCGCGCTCTAGTATATGGTCAATATCCTCTTGTTTGGCGTCTGGCCGCAAAACGATAATCATTTAAGGTCCTCCTTGATAATGTCCTTGAGTGCCCGGATCAGTTTCATGTTTTCTCGTCTTGTCCCGATGGTGATGCGGGAATAATTGTCAAGATTATATTGGCTCATTTCGCGAATAATGACGCCTTTTTTGAGCAGTTCCCTGAAGAGATTCCTGGCATCCATTTCGGTGCGCATAAAGATAAAATTCGCCGCGCTTTTTTTGAACCAGATGCCGAGTTCCGTCAGGGCTTTTTCGATGAATGCCTTCTCTTGGGTGACAAGGGCCACGCTTTTGCACACAAAAGCTTTATCGTCCAGAGCGGCACACGCCGCGGCCTGGGCTACGGCATTGACGTTGAACGGTTGGCGGATGCGCTCCGCTGCGGCGACGAATTCTTCGTCGGCGATCATATAGCCAACGCGTAGCCCTGCCAGGCCGTAGATCTTGGAGAATGTCCTCAGGATTGCGACATTTTTGCGTTCTAAAAGCTCAATCGTTTTTGGAAAATCTTCCTGTTGAGCATATTCAACGTAGGCCTCGTCAAAAACGATCATGACTCCTGGGGGGATCCTGTCGAGAAATTCAAGCACCTGTTTAGCTGTGACGTATGTCCCCGTCGGGTTGTTGGGATTGGCGATAAAGATAGCTTTTGTTTTTTGCGTGATGCGTCCGACCATGGCCTCGAGGTCGAAGGTAAAATCTTTCAGGGGAACGGTGACCACACGAAAACTGTTGATGGCGCCGCTGATTTTGTATTCGACGAAGGTGATGTCTGCCGTGATAATTTCAGCGTCCGGGGCCTTGATGGTTTTCAGGATCACGTCAATGAGTTCATCCGAACCGTTGCCGAACAAAAGATTGGTCTCCCTGACGCCCAGAATCCTCGCAAGCTTGCGCTTGAGATAATAACAGCTTCCTTCCGGATACCTGTTCAACGACGGCAGGGCTTGTTTGGCAGCGGCAATGGCCTTGGGAGAAGGCCCTAGGGCGTTCTCGTTAGATGCCAGTTTCGTGACGTCGGCAATACCGAGTTCCCGTTTGACCTCTTCGATAGGCTTGCCAGGTTTGTAAGCTTCGATATTGTCGATGTCTTTGCGTATGAGTTCCATTTGATTTTTCTGTCAAGTTACTGTTATTCTGCGACGGGGTATGACCCAAGGACCTTTAAGAATTTACACTTGTCTTCTAGCTCCCTTAGGGCCTTTTTGACCTTGTCATCTTCGAGGTGCCCCATCAAGTCTACGAAGAAAAAGTAATCCCATGCCTTTCGTTTGGACGGCCGCGATTCGATTTTGGTCAGGTTGATGCCGTATTTTTTGAAGGGTAGAAGCATATCGTGCAGGCCCCCTACTCTGTCTTTGAGCGAAAACATGATTGATGTTTTGTCGTGTCCCGTCCGCCGGGCCTGGGATTTGCCGACCACAAGAAATCGCGTGATGTTGTGTGGGCTGTCTTCAATTTCTCTGGCGATGACCTTGAGGCCGTATTCTTTGGCGGCCAAGAGCGACGCGATGCAGGCCGAATGGGGTTCCTTCGCTGCGATCTGGGCAGCGCGAGTGGTGCTGGACACCTCGATCAGATCTGCTTTCGGCAGATTGCTTTCCAGCCACAGGCGGCACTGGCCGAAGACCTGCGGGTTGGAATAGATGTTGACGATAGAATTTTTCTGGTACTTTGACAGCAGATTGTGCGAAATATCCAGCATCAGCTGGGAGCAGATGTTGAGGTCCGAGTCCACGAGCATGTCCAGCGTGTGCGAGATGGCGCCCTCGATGGAGTTCTCTATCGGGATGACGCCGTAGTCCGCATTGTCTTTTTCCACCTCCATGAATACGTCCGTAATGGTATTGCAGGAAAGATACGAGACGCTGGAACCGAATTTTTTCAACGCCGCCAGGTGCGAGAAAGTCGTCCGGGGCCCCATGTATGCGATCACGAGCGGTTTTTCCATGGCGAGAGAAGCGCTCATGATTTCCCGCCAGATCGCGGTCAGCGTTTCCTTTTTGAGAGGTCCGCGGTTTTCGCGCAGGATCTTCGAGAGGACTTCTTTTTCCCTGGCAGGCGCATAGACTGCCTCCCCCGTTTTATTTTTCATTTTTCCGATCTCGAGGATCTTGCAGGCTCGTTTATTGAGCAGTCTGACGATTTCCTTGTCGATCGCATCGATATCTTTGCGTATGTGTTTAATGGCCATCTGTCGTCTCCTTGAGGATGGGAGGCTCTGCTTTCTGCGACGATCCCTCTGCAGCCGTCGCCCCTTCCTCGGGCAAGGGTGCCTGCGTCTCTGCGGAAGATCCGGATTCCATCCGGAGGGATTGTTCTTCTTCGCTCGAAAGCGGCGTGATCTCGCCTTCGCCGGAAGCCAGCTTCATGTTCATGAGCATATCCTGCTGGGCAAATTCTTCGATCTTGGGCAGTTCATTCAGGGACTTAAGCCCGAAATAGTCAAGGAAGAACCGGGTGGTCCCGTATACGAAAGGACGGCCGATCACCTCTTTACGTCCGACGATACGGATGAGATTTTTTTCAAGCAGGCTTTTGACGACACCGTCGCAATTGACTCCTCGCACGGCCTCGATGTCGATACGCGTCACCGGCTGTTTGTAGGCAATGATTGCCAGGGCCTCCAGGGAGGGCCCGGTCAGTTTTTCGGTGTGCTTGATTTTGTAGAACTCCTTGATCGTGGCGGCACTCTCCGGGGACGTCGCCATCTGAAACCCGCCGGCGATCTCGATAATGCGGATGCCGCTGGAGCGCTCCTCATATTCTTTCTTGATGGTTTCGATCATATCTCGGATCTCCGATGTTTGGAGATTCGTGAATACCTTTTTGATGTCCTCCAAAAGCAACGGTTTATTGCTGACGAAGATCAGGGCTTCCAGGTCTGCTTTGATTTGGTTAGGGTCGAGCATGTTCGTCATAAAGCACCTAATATTTTAGTTGTTTGCCGCCGCAGGCGTATCATTCCGGGCGTCCCCGGCGCGATGCCGGCGAAGACGAAGCGTTGATGCGTTGTTTATAAACGAAATTCAACAATTCTTCCGCGTCTTTGAACAGCGGTTGTTTTTTTATAGCCTCCTGGACCATATCTTTGGCTTCGTGTTTTTTGTATTGTAGTTGCATAAGGATGTCTACAGCTTCGTCGATGATGTCTTTCGGCAACGTAGTCGCCTTGGAGGCGTCTGTTTCTTGGATGAGGCCGAATTTGCCGATCTTCCCCTGCAGTTTGGCAATGATCTCTTTGGCCCGCTGGGGTCCAATGCCTGGCAGAGACTTCAAAAAAGCGACATCGGCCTCGTCAATGGCGCGCGCGATGGAAGCAATCGACGTATTGATGGCGCGCAATGCCGCTTTGGGTCCAATGCCGGAGACGGTGATGAATTCCTCGAAGAACTCTTTTTCAATCTCGTTCAAGAACCCGATAAGGACAGGCGTGCTGCGTGATGGTTCCATCTGATGATAGTGATATGTGATGAAACGCACGCAACCGTCTTGGTCGACATGATTGTCGATTGCCGTCATTGTAATGACCGGTAAAAAGACTTCGTAGGCGATCCCGTGATTTTCCAGGATAACTGAATGTTTTCTTTTTTCTATCAGTTTTCCGCCGATGCGTGCGATCATAATTTTGTCCGGATCGTCAAAGCGTGCGTCACGGCCAGCGAGATGGCATCCGTCGTATCGACGGGTCCGAAAGATTCGCGCGCAGCGCCGAACAAGTGTTCAATCATCTTCTGGACCTGTTCTTTGGATGCGTGGCCATGTCCTGTGGTGACTTGTTTGACGCGTGTCGCTGGATATTCAAAGAAAGCGACCTTTTTTTCCTCCGCCAGCATACAGATGATCCCGCGGGCGTGTCCGAGCAGGGATGCTGTTAAAGGATGCTTGTAGTGCGCATAAAGTTTTTCCAGGACGAGGGCATCCGGTTTGTATCGGTCCAAAATCTCCGCCAGCTCTACGTGGATCTGCGACAGGCGTTTCGGCAATTCGTCCTTCATCCGTGTTTTGATGAAACCAGACCTTTTAATGGTAAAACCATGCCGGGTGGCCTCGATGAGGCCGTAACCTGTGACGTGCAATCCTGGGTCGATGCCGAGGATGAGCATCTGGCGTGCTATTCTCCTGTTGATTCAATCAGCTCGTCTGGGATGTCAAAATTGGCATAGACGTGCTGGACGTCTTCATGTTCTTCCAAGGCATCCATAAGCGATAAGATTGTGTTGGCCGTATTTTTTTCCGTGATCTTGATGGTTGAGGTCGGGATCATGGTGATCTCCGCGTTCTCAAACGGGATTTTGGCGGCCGTCAGGGCGTTTTTGACGGATTCCAGGTCATGTGGCTGCGTCGTGATTTCGTAGACGTCGGCTTCACTTTTCATGTCTTCGGCCCCCGCATTGAGCACGATGTCCATGAGTTTGTCTTCTCCAATGGCTTTCTTGTCGACCGTCAGGAATCCCTTTTTTTGGAACAGGAAGCTTACGGCGCCTGCCTGGGCCATATTACCGCCTTTTTTGGACATCATGTTTCTTAGCTCAGCTGTTGTCCTGTTCTTGTTGTCGGTGACGACGTCGATCATGATGGCAATGCCGGCCGGACCATAGCCTTCGTAAGTGACCTCTTCATAGGTGACACCCGGCAATTCTCCCGTGCCTCGCATGATCGCCTTTTCGATATTGTCCCAAGGCATATTGCCTTCTTTGGCTTTTGCCACGGCCGTGCGCAGACGGATATTTGTTTCCATGTTGCCGCCGCCTGAACGGGCCGCCGCCGTCAGCTCTTTGATTAACTTCGTGAAGAGCTGGCCGCGCTTGGCATCGATCGCTGCTTTCTTATGTTTGATACTTGCCCACTTTGAATGGCCTGACATTCTAACCTCACAATTTCCCGCTGAACCTTTCCGTTTGAAATAGACCCCGGGTCTCCCTCAGCGGCTGTCCGAAGAGACGCAAAGTCGTTTTTCCGCATCAGTTTGTTTCAAAAACCACATGCCTTCACAACTTATGTCCATCCGTGAAAAGGACGGACATAAGTTGGGGCGTCGTTCAAAACAGGCATATAAGCCGAGTTCTGTCTCCCCCGCTGTTTCGTTTTGGTTCGCTTGGTTTCACCAAAAGCGAAAAAAAACGACGGGGGCGATAGCCATTTGACTCCTCCCTCCGATTGCTCGGCG
>CAZAYJ010000086.1:0-5942 GCA_964489335.1 uncultured Planctomycetia bacterium | reverse complement strand
CGCCTGGTTTTCTTATTGGTTGACAAAGCACGGTTCTTGGACTAATCTTTAAGGAAGAAAATCTACTGTAACCCGCGGAAAATATGGATATTATGAAGACTTGGCTTTACACCTTGGTGAGCGTTTTTCTGGTCAGCCTTATCTCCCTGGTGGGCATCGTGACTTTGGCCATGGACGAGAACCGTCTGAAGAGGGCCCTGCTTTTTTTGGTCAGCTTTGCCGTCGGCGGATTATTCGGAGACGTCTTTATCCATATTCTTCCCGAGGCCTTCGAAAAGGCCGCCTCGCCCTTGCGTGTTTCTTTCGGCATCATGGCTGGCATCCTTGTGTTTTTTATTCTTGAAAAATTTATTTATTGGCGGCATTGCCATTCGGGCGTCTGCGATATGCACAGCAAGCCCGTTGTCTGGCTCAACCTGATCGGCGACGGGTTCCATAATTTTATCGACGGCATTATTATCGGCGCCAGCTATTCCGTCAGTTTTTCTATCGGTTTGACGACGACGCTGGCCGTCATTTTGCACGAGATCCCGCAGGAGATTGGCGATTACGGGATCCTCGTCAATGGCGGCTTGGGCCGTTTTCGGGCACTGCTTATGAATTTTTTGTGCGCGCTCGTGGCGGTCGCGGGGGCCGTGACAGCGCTTTTTGTCGGGCCGCACATTAAAGATTTTGCGGATTATGCGCTGCCGTTGACGGCGGGAGGTTTTATTTACCTGGCCGGTTCAGATCTGATCCCTGAACTTCATCGTGAAGTGCGGTTTTCGCGTTCCGTTTTTCAGTTGTTGTCCATCATCTTAGGCGTCGCCGTCATGGCGCTCCTTCTATTGGTAGGATAATCCATGTCTCTGCATCATCATGAACATGTCTTTCAGGCGCCGGCGGGAGACAAGAGTTATGTGCGCACCGTCAGGCGTATTCTTGCTTTTATCCTGGGACTGAACTGGCTGGTGGCGATCCTGAAATTGATCTTCGGGTATCTGATCAACAGCACCAGCATGGTGGCCGACGGGTATCATTCCTTTGCCGACGGTGCTTCCAATATCGTCGGCCTTCTGGGTATGAGGATCGCCGGCCAGCCTATGGACGAAGACCATCCTTACGGCCACAAGAAATATGAGACCCTGGCTTCGCTCGTCATTGCCTTTCTCCTGTTTCTGGTTTGCCTGAATCTTATCCACAGCGGCTGGGAGAGACTGCGGACCAAGAGCGCGCCGGAAGTCAATATCTGGGGTTTTGTCGTTCTCGGCTTGACGATGCTGATCAATACGGCCGTCATGTTCTACGAGAGCCGGCGCGGGCGCGCCCTCGGTAGCGATATCCTTGTTGCGGATGCCATGCATACGCGGGCGGACCTTTTGACGTCCTGTTCCGTCGCCTTTGCCCTGATCGGCGTCAAGATCGGCTTCCCCATCCTGGATCCCCTTGTGGCCATGGTCATCGCCGTTTTTATCGCCATTTCAGGCCTGGAGATCCTTAAGGGATCTTCGGCCATCCTGTGTGATACGGCGGCCATCGATCGCCGCGCCATCGAACGTCTTGTGATAGCGGTCCCTGAGGTCAAAAAATGCCACAAGATCAGGACGCGCGGCCGCCACGACGATATTTTTATCGACCTGCATGTTCTGGTGGATGATAACATGAAGGTGGTTCAGGCCCATGATCTGACCGTCAAGATTGAAGATCTTATTAAAAAGAAGTTCTGCGGCGTCAGCGATATCGTCGTTCATGTCGAGCCTTTAAGCAGTGAAGCGCATCACGATGAATGACAGGCCTCGGTGATGGTGAGGTGGCGATACATCCTGTTGAGATCTTGTTTTCGGGCGGTGGAGCCGCGCGACATTCGTCTTGAAATTTCTCCTGCAGAAGGATATGATAGGACCAGATAGGCATCATCCCTAACTCTTATGTCCGAAAAATCCGCCCTCTATAGAGAAGTATTCAAATCCCTCTTTCTTGCTTTTAAAAGACTTTCTCTCTATTCCTGCCAGCATCCTCTGTCGCGCGAAATCCTTGGTAATCTCTTTTCTATTTTTGACGCTATTCTGAAAGAAAAACCGGAAATCATTTTTGCGGCCGGCGCCAGCGAGGGCCGGATGGTCCTCAACGACGAATCCATGGACGTCGACACCTTGGGGGCCCAGGAGATCTATGGGCGTTTTCGCGCCTTCAAGCTGGACGGCGTCGTTTTTACGCAGGGCCTGACGATCAAGGAATTGACGGATTTCATCAAGGCCCTGGCTTTGCCCCTGCCTGAGGAAGGCAAAAAAGAGGCGGAGATCCCGCCCTTGTTGAGCCAGGGGACAGAGCATATTCAGATCCGCAAGATCCGCTATGAAAAAGTGGAGGAGGGCCAGAAGGTCGTTGCCGAAGGGCAGGCCGGCGGGCCGCAGGATTTTTCCTCCGATATCCACGATTTCCTGTCCGGAAAGAGTCCGGTGGTATCGCAGGGACCCGAGCTTGTCTTCGAGAAGCTCGACACTGATCCCAATCAGGTGGCTGATGTGATTATCCAAAGCGCCAGGGATTCGGGTGATTTCGAAAGCGTCATCAAGAAATTCGTCGCCGGGATCTCCGAAAAGATCATACCGATCGTCCTGGACCGTAAAAGAGAGCCCACCCGTTTTATCGAGCGTATCTTCGATTCTTTCCATAAGAAGAACGCTGAGGTGATTTTCCCGACGGCCGAGGACACTATCCGTTCCTGCGCTGACGAGATTAAGATGACCATGCTTTTTCATGCCTTTTCTTCTTATGCCCATGCGCCGAAGAAGGCTGTGGCGCTGTCGGGTAAAATTTTGAGCGAGGAGCTGGATCAGGAACGTCTCCTGCCGAAGCTCGGCGATTACCTGATCGGCCGCGGCGTCCCTCAGGATAAGATGCAGGAGTTTATGGAGAAACTCAAGGCTGAGGTTGCCCAGGACGAGGAGGTGACGATTTCTAAAAAGAAACTCCATAAACTGATGAGGATGTCCGAAAGGTTTGACGAAGAGCTGGATGAACGCGTCCGGATCGCGACGGACGAGTTGTCGCGCCTCAACAAGAGGCTGGCGGGCGAGAAGGAACGCACGGACGCCATTATGCGTCATGTCGCCGAAGGCGTGGTGGTGGTGGACCGCGAAGGCCGCATTCTTATGATGAATCCTGCCGCAGAGAAACTCTTAGACAGCAGGGCCAAGGAGTCTCTCGGTAAATATCTGGTACAGAGCTTGAAGACCGAGCACCTTTTGGCCGTCGCCAAGGAGTTCGATGGTCAGAAAGAAGGGGCGCTGACCAAAGAGATCGAGCTTGATAGCAAGGACGAGACGACAAAAAAAGTGCTCAGGGCGTCCACCGCCGTTGTCGAAAACGAAGACGGCGATACTGTCGGCATGGTGTCGGTCTTGAGTGATATCACGCATGAAAAGCAAATCGAAGAGATCAAGTCGCAGTTCGTATCTCTTGTGACACATGAATTGCGAACGCCTGTTGTGGCCATCCAGAAGTCTCTGGAATTGATCGACAGCGGCGTCACCGGCGCCGTCAATGAGGACCAGAAGCGGTTTTTGGCCATCTCTAAGCTTAATCTGGCGCGGCTCAACAGTCTGATCAACGATCTCCTGGATATGTCCAAACTCGAGGCGGGCAAGTTTGTCCTCATCCCGTCCTCTTTTGATATCCGCGGGGTCGTCCAGGAAGTCAAGATGTCCCTTTCAAGCTGGGTGAGCGATAAAGAGATCACGCTGAAGGTTGACGTGCCGGAATCTCCCGTGACGGTCAGCGCCGACAGGGACCGGATGATACAGGTTATGGTGAATCTCGTAGGCAATGCCTTGAAATTCACGCCAAAAAAGGGCGAGGTCCATATAGCGCTCAAAACCCTGGAATGTAAGGAGAATATCTGTCAGGAGCCTTGCGTCGAAATCATGGTTCATGATTCCGGCATTGGCATTGATCCGAAGGATTTCAAGAGGATATTCAATAAGTTTGAGCAGGTTAGTCTTGTTTCGCCTGTCGGCACGGGAGGTACAGGCTTGGGTTTGTCCATTGCCAAGGAGATCATCAATCTCCACAAGGGAGATATCTGGGTGGAGAGTCAGATAGGCCACGGCAGCACGTTTACTTTTGTTATCCCCAAGGCGTTCCGCGGAGGGAAAGCAGATGGTCAATAAGCCGATGAATCAACTGCAGGATTCCAACAGCGATTTTTACATCATGATCGTCGACGACGAGAAGGATTTTCTTGACTCGATCAGGTATTGGTTTACATCTCAAGGATATAGAGTCGAAGTTTTCATGTCCGGCGCAGAGGCCATCGAGATGATCAAGACCAGGAAACCCGGCATCGTCTTTCTCAATCTGCAGATGCCTCATCAGGAAGGCATCGAGACGCTCAAGGCGATCAAGGAAGTAGATGAACGGCTTCCCGTGGTCATGCTCTCGGCGTTCGGTGAGGAGGATATGAGCGTCGACGCCTACAAGCTCGGCGTCAACGGGTTCTTCGACAAATCGAGCAATTTTTACAAAGCAGAACATTTGATCAATACCCTCGTGCGTGTGATCGCGCGCCGGCACGGGACGCCTCCCCGTGCCTCCGGCGTCGTCGTTGCGCCAAAACCTTCCAGGCGCCGCTTCTTGTGGGCGCTGATAGCGTTTTTTGTCTTGTGCAGTCTTGCGTTGCTTGCGGCCAGGAGATGGACGTGGCCGCAGGTGTGTTTTGGGCAGGATGTCTGTCTGCGCGTGGAGATAGCCGATACCGATGCCGAAAGACAAAAAGGTTTGATGTTCCGCCGTTCTTTGCCGGCGGACCGTGGAATGCTTTTTATTTTTCCTCAGGAAGACACGTGGGGGTTCTGGATGAAGAATACCAAGGTTCCCCTGGATATTATCTGGATGGATTCTTCAGGCAGGATCGTCGGCATCGCGCACAACGTCCAGCCTTCTCATCTTGATCAGCCACCCGTCCTCAAAAACGATCGTCCTGCCAAATATGTTCTTGAAGCCAATGCCGGTTTTGCCGACGGAAACAAGATTGCGGTCGGGGATACAGCCAGGATCCGCTGACAGGGCTGTTTTTTTCGCCACTCCTCGGTGTGTTCGTTAATTGTTTATTCTTCCCTTAATTGTTTTTCCGCGTCTACCTCGTCGCGATTGATGAGGCGGATGGCCTGTTCGACCTTTTCTTTTATCTCCGCCGGCAGGTTCTTGATGTCGCGCATCTCGTTCAATATCTGCAGGCCCATGCGGAAATATCTGACAATTTCTCCTTCGTCCGTATCCGTCAGCGTCGCCACCCGCCCGAAGTCTTCGCCTTTCATCCATGCCTCCATCGCCGGCGAAAGGTGCCACCAGAGTTTTTTGGAGACGGGGTAAATCCTGTATCTTTGCTCTTTGGCGCGCAGGGTTTCATAGAGTTTGTCGCTTGACTGTTTGATCTGGCGGCATCCTTGGGGCAGGCGGGCAGGAGGTTTCTGGTATTTTCTTGGTTCGAAGACAGCCGCAGCCGCAAGCATCCCGAGGCTCGCGGCGTCCAGAGACTGCAGGATACGTTTGTCGTAGAGCTCGGAGATGATCAACTCATAACCGTAGATCGCCTTGGCAAAATTTCCTTTGTCCGTCAAGGCATTTTCGTGGATGAAGCCGAGCTCCTTGAGCAGGCTCATTTTTGCCGCCAGGAGCCGCGCGGCTTCTTTTTGTTCATTCTTGCGCGAACCATAGAAGTGAAACGAGAGCGGGTAGATGTCCAGGAGTCTATCCCCGAGTTGACCAAAAAGATTCAGGAGCGTCGCGTAGGATGTATTGAACTGGCTTTTGACTTCCTCCGGCTGTCCAAAGACGATGCGCCGGACCTCTTCGGATCTCATCTTGGCAGGATGGATGCGGCAGTAGACGAATCCTTCTTTGTCCATGCCGCGCCGGCCGGCGCGGCCCGCCCTCTGGTAGAAATCCCATGTTTTTATGTT
>CAZAYJ010000085.1:0-6008 GCA_964489335.1 uncultured Planctomycetia bacterium | reverse complement strand
GGCAGAAGGGTGCCCGTAAGCGCTTCCAGTGGACAAAGAGGTAAGCGCTTTTCGACAAAAGCTTCAAGGATCCGCCGGAGAAACCCGGCGGATTTTTTTTGCCGTAGAAGGCGGCACGCCGGCCCTCCGCGTAAGCGCGGGGTGTTGGCCCGTGAGACCAAAAGTGTTTTTTTCGTCGGTATCCCGGCGGATTTGTCTTGACGCGGACGTATTTTTCGTCTAACATATTAGACGACATTTTTGCTTTTGCTCGGCGGGGAAACAACGGCGAGATCCTATTAGCGTATGAAACGGGTATCGCGCAGGCATCAAAAAAAGAGGGTGTATGCTTAGAGTCGGTATTGTCGGCGCCCGGGGGTTTACGGGCGAAGAATTAATCAAGATCCTGATGCGGCATCCAGGGGTGCGTCTGACGTATTTGTCGGCGACGTTGACGAAGCCCGAGGAGATTGGCGAGATTTTTCCGGCCCTGCGGGGTCTCGTCGGTCTGAAATGCGAACCGTTCAGCGTCGATAAGGCAGCGGAGAAGTGCGATCTTCTGTTTCTGGCCCTGCCACATACGGTTTCCATGGATTATGTCCCGAAGCTGTTGAAGCGGGGCAAAAAGATCATCGATTTAAGCGCGGATTACCGCCTCAAAAATCCGGCTGTCTACCGGCAGTGGTATCACAAGGCGCACAAGGATATTAAACACCTCAAGGCGTTTGTGTATGGTCTACCCGAGCTTTACCGGGAACGCATCAAGAAGACGGCGTGTGTGGCCAATCCCGGCTGTTATCCGACGGCGGCGATCCTCGGGACCGTGCCGGCTTTAGTCGCCGGTTTCGGCGACAAAGACGGTGTGATTATCGACGCCAAGTCCGGCGTGACAGGTGCCGGCAAAAAGATGGCTCCGGAATATCTTTCCGTCCACGTAAACGAGAATTTTCGCGGATATAAATTTAATATGCATCAGCATTCTCCGGAGATCAATCAAGAGCTTTCGCGGGCGACGCTTGCGCGGGTGGACGTGGTTTTTTGTCCCCATCTTCTGCCTGTCAACCGGGGGATCCTGGAGACAATCTATGTCCGGCTCAAGAAGTCCGTCTCTGCGCAACAGCTGGAGACTGTTTACAAGAAGTTTTATAAAACCGAACCCTTCGTGCGCGTGCGGGGTTTGGGCGTCCTGCCGCAATTGACGGACGTCACGTATACGAATTTTTGCGATATCGGTCTAGTCGTCGATGAGAAAAGGAAGCTTTTGATCGTTTCCAGTGCGATCGACAATCTTCTCAAGGGTGCTTCAGGCCAGGCCGTCCAGAACATGAATATCATGTGCGGATTCGAAGAAAGAATGGCTTTGGTATGAAGCTTAAAACAGTTTCTTGCATGCTTCCTTTGGGATTCAAGGCCTCCGGTTTGTCAGCGGGCATTAAACGGAGCGGTAAGCCTGACCTCGCCTTGTTTTTCTCGGAATCTCCTTGCGTGGCGTCTGCGATGATGACGGTCAATGCTTTTAAGGCGGCGCCGCTTGTGGTAAGCGCTCAGCATCTGGCGGCATCTAAGACGCGTGCCCTGATTGCCAATAGCGGGAACGCCAACTGTATGACGGGTCGCCAGGGGCTCCGGGATGCCCAGGAGATGACGGCTTGCGTGGCCCGGCAGCTAGCCCTTAAGAAAGAAGAGGTTTTGGTGGCGTCAACGGGGATCATCGGCAAGCCGCTGGCGATGGATAAGATCAAAGCGGCTATCCCTGGCTTGGTGTCGTCTTTGAGTGTCAAGGGGTTTCCATCTGCCGCCAAGGCCGTTATGACGACGGATACATTTGCCAAGACAGCGTCTTTGCGGGTCGTAATCGGCGGCAAAGCCGTGACCGTGTGCGGTGTCTGTAAAGGCGCCGGCATGATTGCCCCGCGCATGAAGATGGCGACCATGCTTGCTTTTTGTTTTACGGATGCCTTGATCGAGAAGGCGGTCTTGAAGGATGCCCTGGCCTGCGCAGTCGACGATTCTTTTAACGCGGTCACGATCGATAATTGCATGAGTACCAATGACATGGTCGTCGTGATGGCAAACGGCCGCGCCGGGAACCGCATGATAAAAAAAGGCAGTCCTGAAGCGGTCCGGTTCAGCCGGATCCTGCGGCAGGTCTGCATATGTCTGGCTAAAATGATCGTCGAAGATGCCGAAGGCGCGACGAAGTTCATCGAAGTGCGCGTTTCAGGCGCGGCGACCAAGCCGCAGGCCAAGGATCTGGCTTTCGGCGTGGCTAACTCTAACCTTTTCAAATGCGCCATGTTCGGCAGCGACCCGAACTGGGGGCGCATCGCGGCGGCCCTGGGGGCGACGGACAACCGTCTGAAACAGCAAGACCTGCGGATCAAACTTAACGGCGTATACGTTTTCAATAACGGCAAGCCCGTGGCTGTCAAGAATCGGGGGCTTGTGAAAGGTCGCAATATCGTCGTGGATGTCGCCGTGGGCCGCGGGAAATGCGGTGCGACGGTCTATACCTCGGATTTGTCTTACGGATACGTCAGGATCAATGCGGATTATAGTTAGGCACTCCGCGACTGGGTTTTCCGACGCCTCGGAAAACCCACGATAGTCTTCGGGGTCGACTTTACGGGGAACAGAAATCTTCGGTGAGGACAAAATCAAATGGATGAAGCCATCAAGAAAGCAGATGTATTAATAGAGGCATTGCCGTATATCAAAAAGTTCCGCAAGAAAACCTTTGTCATTAAATACGGCGGAAGCATCCTGGGCGAAGAGACGATCCGCCGGGGTGTTTTGGAAGATATTGTGTTTTTGAGTTTTATGGGCATCAAGACCGTTCTTGTCCACGGCGGGGGCCCGAGTATCTCGGAGAAGATGCGTAAGCTCGGCAAGAAGAGCGAATTTGTGGACGGGATGCGCGTAACAGACAAGGAGACCTTGGGTGTCGTCGAAGAGGAATTGATGGAGCTCAACAAGCTCATCGTCGATGAGATCCACCAGATCGGCGGGACGGCCGTAGGCCTGAGCGGTAAGCATCACGGCATGTTCCATGCCGAAAAGATCAAGGCCCGCGTGGACCTTGGTTTCGTCGGCATCGTCACAGGGGTCAAGACCGACCTGATAGAGAAAGACCTGAAGGCGAGCGCCGTCATCGTCATCGCCCCGATGGGCGTCGACGGACACGGCGTCGTCTATAATATCAATGCCGATGAGGCGGCGTCCAAGACGGCCGCGGCGCTGACGGCGGAAAAATTCGTATTATTGACGAATGTCCGCGGGGTCATGAGAAATCCCGAGGATCCGGAATCCCTCATTACGAGTCTGGATCTGAATGATATCAAAAGTCTCGTCGAGCAGAATGTCATTCAGACGGGCATGATCCCTAAAGTGAATGCCTGTATTGACGCCCTGGAAGGGAATGTCAATAAGACACATATCATCGACGCGCGTATTCCGCACGCCTTGCTTCTGGAAATCTTTACAGACAAGGGCGTCGGCACGGAGATCGTAAAATAAAAGTGTCAAAGAGTCAGAGTGCGAGAGACGAAGAGATGACTAAACAGGATGTTTTCGACGCCTATAACCATTTCATCATGCCGACCTATACGAAGATGCCGTATATCTTCGTCAAGGGTAAAGGAATGAAACTTTATGACATCGACGGACGGGAATATCTTGATTTTTTCCCTGGTTGGGGCGTGGGCAATGTCGGCCATTGCCATCCGGCGGTCTTGTCGGCTGTGCGGCACCAGCTGGGCAAACTGATTCATGTGCCGAACAATTATTATCATCCGGCCCAGGCCAAGCTTGCCTCCGAGATCATCCGCCATTCTTTCGACGGTAAGGTTTTCTTTTCCAATTCGGGGGCCGAGGCCAACGAGGCGGCGATCAAGCTGTGTCGGGCGTATGGCGCGGCGGACGGCTCCAATCGCTACGAAATCCTGACGTTTGCGAATGCGTTCCATGGCCGGACGCTGGCGACGATCACGGCGACGGGCCAGGAGAAATACCAGAAAGGCTTTGAGCCTCTTGTGGAAGGCTTCCGGACAAACCTGCCTTTGAATGATATTGATGCCGTTCTGTCCGCCGTCACAGACAAGACCGTCGCCGTCATGCTGGAGGTGGTGCAGGGGGAAGGCGGCATTAACGTCGCGACGCCTGATTTTGTCCGCCGGTTGCGCCAGATCTGCGACGAACGCAAGATGCTTTTGGTGATCGATGAAGTCCAGACGGGCATAGGCCGGACGGGTAAGATGTTCGGCTATCAGCATTACGGTATCACGCCTGACATCATGACGTTGGCCAAATCGCTGGGAGGAGGACTGCCGATCGGCTGCATGGTGGCGCGGCGTCCGATTGCGGATACGCTCAAACCGGGGACGCATGCCTCGACTTTCGGCGGAAGCCCTGTTGTTTGCCGGGCGGCCCTGGGTGTTTTTCGCGCCATCCAAAAAGACAAGATGCTGGAGAATGCGACGCGGATGGGAGCGTACCTTTTGGAAAAATTTGGAGAGATGAAAAATGATTGTCCGTGTATCAAAGAGGTCCGCGGCCTGGGCCTCATGATCGGCCTGGAACTTAGCCGGCGCGGCAAGCCTGTTGTCGACCGGTGCCTCACCAAAGGGCTTTTGATTAATTGCACGCACGATACGGTTTTGCGGCTGATGCCTGCTTTGAACGTGACGAAAAAACAGGCAGACGCGGCTTTAAAGATTCTGGGTTCCGTGTTAAGAGAAGTGGTATAAACACCAGCGAATTATTTTGGAGTCATCCCGCCTCCGCGGGATGAGGAGGGTTTTGTATGAGCGTGTCTAATTCAGGAATGATAGACCTCCGTATTCCGCATGGCGAAGGGGCCAAGCGGGATTTTCTCGCTGTTACAGATTTCAGCCCCGAAGAGGTCATGGATGTTTTTAAGAAGACCGAAGAGCTCAAGAAGGACCGTTTCCGGGAGTGTTTTAAAAACAAGGCCGTCGGCCTGATTTTTCAGAAGCCGTCGTTGCGGACGCGTGTCTCGTTTCAGGTGGGTGTTTGGCAGCTGGGCGGACAGTGCATGTCTTTGTCTCCGGCGGAGGTCAATATCGGCGTCCGTGAGTCCGTGAAAGACGCGGCGCAGACCCTGTCGCGTTATCTGGACCTTGTGGTCGCGCGTGTTTTTAAACATAAGGATGTTGTGGATCTGGCGCGCTATGCCCAGATCCCCGCGATTAACGGTTTGAGTGATCTGCATCATCCGTGCCAGGCGCTGGCGGATATTTTTACCGTCAAAGAAAAACGCGGCGCGCTCAAAGGGTTGACGCTGACGTATGTCGGGGACGGCAATAACGTGTGCCATTCCTTGTTGCAGATTACAAGTCTTATGGGGATGCATATGCGTGTGGCCTGTCCTAAAGGCTTTGCCCCGCAGAAAGATATTCTTTGCGAGGCCCAGGCGGCGGCCAAGAATGCAGGGTCCTCCATCATGGTGACACAGGATCCCAGGGAGGCTGTCCATGGCGCCGACGTCCTTTATACGGATGTGTGGGCAAGCATGGGACAGGAGAAAGAGGCAGCGCGGCGGGCCAAAATATTTAAAAAGTATCAGATCAACAAGGAACTTTTGGCTTTGGCAAAGAAGAACGCCCTGGTCATGCATTGTTTGCCGGCACATCGCGGCTCGGAAATTACCGATGAGGTGATGGATAGTCCGAATTCTGTCGTCTTCGACGAGGCCGAGAACCGCCTTCATGTCCAGAAGGCGATCATGATGAAACTGTTAAACAAGTAGCCAGTTCAAAATTTCTATTTGTTTCAAGTTTTCGATTTTTACTGACCGCTGTCTGCTAAAAACGGGGCTATTATGAAAAAGGTCGTACTTGCATACTCAGGGGGATTGGATACGTCCTGCGCCATCAAATGGCTCAAGGATAAGGGGTGGGATGTCGTTGCCTATATCGGCGATGTGGGGCAGGGGTTGGATTTTTCCCTTGTCGAGAAACGCGCGCTCCAGACAGGCGCCTCCAAAGTTTACGTGGGGTACCTTAAGGGGG
>CAZAYJ010000084.1:0-6066 GCA_964489335.1 uncultured Planctomycetia bacterium | reverse complement strand
GGCGCCGATATGCATCGGCGACGGCGGGATCCAAGACAGGCATTTTGGAAGATATCGTCGGGATAGCGCCGGTTATTTTCGTCTGTGCCTCATCTTCGGCAAAAAGATAGTCTCCTGCCAGGCCGGGGTAGCGGCTGATGGATTTCGTCTTCTCGCAGATGAGCCGTCTTAAAACTTCATTCCACAAGAAGGCCTGGAAAGAGGCAAAGTGGAAAGCGAGGTCGTCGGCAGGTATTTTGCGCAGGAGCCCAAGAAAATCTTTGGGATGTTCGGAAAGGTGCGACAGCCAGGTTTGTTCCGTGCGGCCGGCAGCCTCATTGAGGCACAGCGTCCATTCACCCCAATGATCGAAGAGGAACGTTTTGCGCCGGACGTCCTCTCTCTTGTCTTCAGAGGTCCTGTGGGTCAGGTAAAATTTCACGGCGCCGTTAAAATGTTTCCTGATGATTTTTTCCGCAAGGAACCCTTGGAGAGGATCAAAGGGGCCGAATCGCTGGTCGTCAAAGTAATTGAAGAAACCATCTTTGCAAATCCTCTGGAGTCTCGGCACGATCCTCTCTTTTTCGCCGGCGTTTACATTGCGGATGACGATGCGGAATTTGTTCGCTGCGATAAGATCGGGCCCCATCGGTCGGTCGAGATATCCTGCAGGCTCGATGCGGAATTTTCGGCTTTTGACGTCTATGGATGCGACAGGGCCTTTAATTGTGATGAACTGGCTGGCGCAGGCATGTTTGTCTTTGCGGCCGCCGTAAGAGATATCCGCAGGGCATTTGCGGAGGCGCGCTGCGATCTCTTGGACGGCATCAATGGTGTTGTACTGGCGCTTGATGAGGCGCAGCAGCGTATACGGGCCGTTTTCTTTCGGCGGAGTACCGAGTATTTCTTCGACGACAAAATCTTCCTGCTGTGTCTTGATTTTGATCATGGGTTGGTTTTAGGTGTTTCTTTTAATGTGGATTCCCGCAAAACGCTGGAGGCCGCCGGATTCCTGGATCCAGCCGTTGTCCAGGCCGAATTTTTTAAGATATGCCACGGCCTGTTCAAATTCTTCCAGGTGAAGGCGTCTATCAAGGGGGGGATGGTGGCTTGCCAGATAGGCCGGAAAATACTGGCTCATGAAGCTTATATATGTTTCAGGGGAGATTTCCTCGGCGATAAACCGGAGGATTTCTTCTGTTCCGCTGGTATCCTGCGGGAGGACTAAGTGTCTGATGATCATGCCGTTACGGATGATTCCTTCATTGTCGAAGACGGCGGCCCCGACCTGTCGGTGCATTTCTTTGATTGCTGCGCGGTTGACGTGAGGATAGTCGGCCGCATGGGAATACAGCCGTGCCGGCTCTTCTCTTGAATAACGCATGTCCGGAAGGTAGATATCCACGATGCCTTCGAGGATTTTGAGTGTTTCCGTCAGCTCATAGCCGGACGTGTTGTAGACGATAGGGATGTTCAGGCCGTCGCCGACGGCCAAAAGAAGCGCTTCTAGGATTTGAGGCATGACATGGGTGGGTGTGACCAGATTGATGTTATGGCAGCCTTCTTTCTGGAGGGAGAGCATGCAGTCTGCCAGCTCCTGGGCTTCCATCGGTCTCCCCTCGTCTTTTTGGCTGAACTGGTAGTTTTGACAGTAGAGGCAACCAAGGTTGCATCCGGAAAAAAAGATGGTTCCGGAGCCGTGTTCGCCGGATATCGGGGGTTCTTCGCCGTGATGGGCGAAATAGCTGCATATCACGGCCAGCCGTCCGGTACGGCAGAACCCCTTTTCGCCGCGGAGTCTGTTTGAACCGCATTTTCTCGGGCAGATCGTGCAGTGTTCGAGCATCTGCAGGACGTCTCTGGATCTTTGCGCCAGGGTCCCTTGTTTATACGCATCGATATAGCTGGGATACGCCATAAATTTTTTCTATCCGTTGTTTGTATGCTTCCCGGACTTTGTTGAAGAAGGCAATATGGGATTCCTGGCGATAGTCGGGATATGTCCAGTCTAAGGGCGCAAAGGAATGCCCGCGGAAAACGAGGGTCACTTCCTCAAAGATACCCCGGCGATTGTAGATACGGTGGCTGTGATTTTTTGTCGTCGCCAGGACAAGTTTGGCCAGGCTGATGTAACCAGGATCAATGTTGACCGTTCTTTTTTTAAACCTGTCCGACAACCTGATCTCCAGGCCGTTTGTCCATTGCTTGATCGCGGCCAACGTGTCGGCTGCGATGAGTTTTTCAAAGCACAGAAATATCCGCCATAGGTCCCGGCCGAGTTCATCTTCGTAATAATGTGTCTGATTGAAGGCAAAGACAGGCGACGCCATATCAACACGCCCAAAACGCCTTTCAAGAAGTCTGCGGGCGTGTTCGAGCCGTTCGGTGTCTGTTGTTATTAGGCCTATGACGAGCTTTGTGGGAAGAGGCCTTAAGGGGGCGCCCATGACGAGATTACAGCTGGATCTTTGGGGAGGTGCTAAGGGCTGCGTTTTCTACACAATGCTTGACGTAACGGTCGACGAGTTTCATGTCCGATTTCGAGATCTGGTTGAAGTAGATTGCGATGTTGTACTTATTGTTTTCGATGGGGTCGGATGATTTTTCGACGCGCACGACCGTCCCTTCGCAGGTGATATGTTTGGAGTTTTTAAGATTCCTGGACTTCGGCAGAAGAAGTGTAATCCTTAATTTTGTCAGGACGGGAACATATCCGTCTATTTCGCAATAGGCGCCGATACAGCTGACATTTTTCGTCTCAGTGACAAAATCAGCATCCCTGTCCTTGATCTTGATGGCTAGGTTTTTGTCTGCCCTGGTGAAACGTCTTCTTTCTTGCGCAGAGGTCATGATCGTCCGGAAATTATGCTGCCGTGGGTGCAGCGGTTTTGGCTTTGGAAGCGGCAAAGCATTTTCTGTTGCAGTAGAATTTGCCGTTCCTGTAATACCGCTTGATTCTCTTGAGGGGTTTATTGCATTTGGCGCAATTGACCTTCTTGGATTCTTTGCTGTCTGCCACGATTGTTCTCCTTAATCTCGTCTCTGACGGGATTAACTCCGCAGCGTAGCTAAACAATTTCTGGATGCCCGTCGAGTCTCTGGCGAGGCTGGTTGCATCCAGAAATTTTTAGCTGTTCACGCAAGGAGTAATGTTGACCATTATTTTTTACTGTGCCATCGCGTCGTTGATGACGACGTATTCCTGGAGCCATTTCTTAAAATAGGGGTTTAATTCCGAAAAATGGAGTCCCGCCTGGTATTGGTCGGAAAAAGTGATCCGTTGCGACCAGACGACCTTTGCGACCCCCTCGATGATCTTGTTGACTTCAGGGAAATTCAGCTTAATCAGAAAGGAGCTTTCAGCCGGGAAAAACGACGGCATATTCATCCGCAGGCCCGTGGTGCTTAAGTCTTTGGAAACCGTCTTTCCGGAAAGCCTCTCCGTCCCAAGGAGTTCGTAGGTGATGGGCAGGTTGACGCGGATGCGCTTGGCTTGTCGTTTTTCCTGAAAATTCATAGGGATCGCCTCAAGTCCAACTAAGAATATCACATAAGTTTTTTTGTGTCAAACAGTTTGTGCCCCTGCCCCGTCTTTATTGAGCGCCTTATCCCGTTAAAAACCCCGCTAGGGACGGTGTTTTTAAGATGAAGACGCGGAACAAAGGCCTCCCCTGTGTCAGCTTTTTCGTTAGAAAAGTATGCAGTCCTTTTCTAACGGGATTGACAAAGAAAAAGCGAGTGTTATAATTTTCTTAATTCTATGGAGAATCCCGAACTGAAATCAGGACAAAAGGAAGCGCCGCTTACGCAGAAACAGGAGATCCCTGCGGTCTCGAAGGGTTTATTGCCCCATTTTAAGACCGACAGAACGTTGTGGTTCGTTGTTATTTTTGGCGTATGCGGTTTTTTTCTGGCCGCCGCGCTTTTTGCGTTTTTTTCCGGGTCCAAAAAGGCCCCGAAATTTCCTAAGCCTCAGGCAGCTGCGGCCGTTGTTCCTGTCCCTGCGGCTGCGGCACCCGCAGTTGTTGTTGAAGCGCCCACGCCTCAAGCGTCTCCGGAAGGATCAACGACTCCTTCGGCCGTTCCCACACTGTCTCTTTCAGGCATCCTCTACAGCGATGTGGAGAGTCTGGCTTTGATTAACGGCAGGGTTGTTCCTGAGGGTGGGATGGTGGATGGCGCCAAGATTGAGAAGATCAGTTCTGATGAGGTTGAATTAAGCTTCGAGGGTCAGAAGATCATCCTGCGTTCAAGATAACCTTCCTGTCAAAACTTCCCGAATTACATCCGACGGAACATTCTCGACGATCTGTGTTTCGCCGATGTGTCTGAGCAGCACAAAACGGTTTTTGCCCGCCTTGAATTTCTTGTCGTGGACCAGCGCCCGTAGCGTCCGGCCGAGGAACTTTTTCTGGAGTTGTGTCGGTAGTCCGATGGTTTCCAAGAGTCCTATGACGTCGTCTCTCTCGTTTTTGTCGCATAGCCCCAATGCGACAGATATGTCACAGGCACATGCCATGCCGATGGCCACGGATTCACCGTGCGATAAGGCAAAATCCGAGGCCGCTTCTACCGCATGGCCGATTGTATGTCCGAAGTTAAGGATGATGCGAATATCTTTTGTATCGCGTTCATCGCGGCTGACTACGCGGGCCTTGATGTCCGCACAGTGGCAAACAAGGTGTTCCAGACAGGCCGGATGTCGCTTCAGAAGCTTACAGGTGTTACGGGCGATCCATCTATACAGCGTCGGGTCTTTGATCAAACCGTATTTCACGGCCTCGGAGAGGCCGGCTATGAGTTCTTTTTTAGGCAAGGTGTTCAGGAGGCCGGTGTCCGCGAGGACAAAACGCGGCTGGTAAAAAGCGCCGATAAGGTTTTTGCCGAAACGGGTATCGACGGCTGTCTTTCCGCCGATCGACGAATCGATCTGCGCCAAGAGTGACGTCGGGATCTGGATATAAGGAATTCCTCGTTTGTAGATGGCGGCGATGAATCCCGTCAGGTCGCCGGCGACCCCTCCTCCCAGCGCCGCCAGGAATACCCCCCTGCTTTTGTCAAAGGGCATGATTTTTTCGATGACCTTCAAGGCAAGGTTGGCATTTTTACTTTTTTCCGTATCGGGGATGGCGAGAAAGCGCGTCAGTATGTCCTGCGTGGCCTTTTTAACCTTGTTTTCAAAAAGCTCCAGGATGGGGGGCGTAGAGATGATGACGCCGCGGCCGGGCAAGCCGGCATCTTGGACCAGACGGCCTAGGCGATTGAGGACGTTTCTGCCGACGTAAATGTTGTAAGAGCCGGATTTCAGGTTGACCTTGATTGTTTTCATATGAGACTCAGGATATGGATGATGCCGTCAACAACGGGCCAGATAATGACGTCGAAGAGTCTTAGATATAATAACGCAAAGAGGATGATAAATCCATAGCGTTCTATGGTCGCGTAACGAACGGCCAGAGGCGCGGGCAATAATCCCATGACGATGCGGGATCCGTCCAGCGGCGGCATGGGGATGAGATTGAAGACGGGATGGATGACGTTGACGAGGATGACGTGTCCGGCGATTCGGGTCATGGTTGCACCGACAATGACCCCCGATTTCACGATCAATGTCGCCAGGAGTGCTAACAGCAGATTAGCCGCCGGTCCGGCGAGGCCGACCCAGATGATGTCTTTTTTCGGGTTTTTCAGTGCGGAGAAGTCGATGGGGACGGGCTTGGCCCAGCCGAAAAGGACAGGCGATCTGACAAAGATTAAAAAGATGGGTAAAAGGATTGTGCCGAAGGGATCAATGTGAGCTAGCGGATTGAGCGTCAGCCGTCCGCTCCTGGCAGCCGTCATGTCGCCGCGTTTATAGGCGACAAAGGCATGGCTGAATTCATGCACGACGATGGCTGAAAAAAAGACCAAAACAGATATCAGAATGCCCATGTCTTAGCACAGAATTCTTTTGCGGGGTAAACGCCGGTGTAGAAGCGTCGCCTATTACTTCTTCGCAGAGGCTTTCGCCTTCTGATCTGAAGTCGGGGTGGCGGCGGGCGCGGGCGCACCAGCTGCTGCAGCGGCGCCTTCTTCGGCCGGTTTTTC
>CAZAYJ010000083.1:0-6132 GCA_964489335.1 uncultured Planctomycetia bacterium | reverse complement strand
CTGACTTCCATTTTTAAGATGAGTGGACGGCAGAGACGCGGGATTAGTCGTTGATGGCGGCGAAACACTGGCGCGTGACAAGGCTTGCGGCGCCCAGGGCCACGCCGTTCTCGCCCAGGCGGGTCGGAACGATTTTGACGGCTCCGGCAGATTCTTCAAAACACCATTCGCTCACGGCGCTTTTGACCTCTTCGATCAAAACGATGCCGGCCTCTTCGATGCCGCCGCCAATCACGACCATCTCCGGATTCAGAAGATTGAACAGATAGGCGACGCGCAGCCCCAGACGCCGGCCGGCGTCACGCACACCGGCCACGGCCGGGGCTTCGCCCCTGCGGCATGCCTCAAAGATCTCGCTCCAGCTCACATCGACGGCTTCATTCGGCACCTTAGACCCCGAAGGGCCGGGGCCTTTTTTCCATTGGTGACGCTTCTTGTACTCCGCGCCTATCCCCAAGTCCGCCTCCCATCTCTCCAGGAAATACGGGGATTCTTTCCTGTCGCTATGGATGGCCACCTCGCCGGCGCAACCGCTCGCGCCGCGGTAGATCTCGCCGTTGATCATCAGGCCGCAACCCACGCCGGAGAACATATACACGAGGTTCTTGGTGTCCGAATCCAGCGCCAGCCACTGTTCGCCGAAACACGCCAGCGTCGCATCGTTCTCAATGACGGCGGGAAGACGGAACTCTCTCTCTAAAATATCCTTCAAGGGGACGGTGACGTCCAGGTAATGATACCCGTTCTCAATCTTTTCCGGCCAGCGCACTTTTTCCCTGGCCGCATCAACGATCCCGCCGATGCCGATGCCGATGCCTTTGATCTTCTGCCGACAGCCCTTCGCCTCATCCAGCAGTTCAGCCGTGGTCGTCAGAATGGAATCCACGACGTCGCGGCTGCCGGAGCCGGACTTACCGTTCCTGACCTTGTGCAGGATCTTGCCGCTCAAATCCGTTACGACGCCGATCGTGCCCAGGAGATTGACGCCGACACCCACCGCATAGCCGGCGGATGTGTTCAAATCCAGCAGCAGCGGCCGGCGCCCTCCCTTTGAAACGTCAAATTCTTTCTCAAAGACAATCTTCTGACGCAGGAATTCGTCGACATAGTTGGAAACGGTGACGACGTTGAGGCCAATCAGGCTGGAAATATCCGTCTTGCTGATAGGCCCGCGGCGACGGATGGCATCCAGGATGAAAAGGTTCTTCCTGGACCTTTCCGAAAGGTTCTCGCCTCTAAAATAAGATTCTTTCATCATTTCTGATCCGTTTTAAAAATGCAGCGACATCCTTGCGTCTGCGCGCATAGGCGATTGCAAATGCCCAGAAACACATATTGCGCATGTAGTGATCGCCGAACATGAAACTTCCGTCGACGGACGACACCATGTCCGGCTGGTTCCAGGTATTCAAGGCGTTTACCGAAACATTATCCCAGGCCTTTTTGGCGAGGGCGCACGCCTCCTTTTCCATCCCCTCATAAAGGGCCAGGGACGCCAGGATATAGGTCATGCTAATCCAGACGTTTTCTGCGTGTCCGTTGGACTTATCTTTTTCGCCTGAAGGCAAGACAGCGTTCACCGCTCCATATCTGGAAGCCGAACCGTTAAGTTCCAAAATAGTCGTCAGAGCCTTTTTGACCTTTTCGGGGGAAACGATATACCCCAGCCCCAAGAGATGTGCGACCCACTGCCCCACCAGCTGAGATGCCGTACAAGAAATACTAACTTTCTGAGAGCGAAGTTGATGGGAGAACTGCTGTTGCGATAAATCCTTCCGGCTATCATTATAAGCTATGAAGTAGCTCTTATACCACAATTTTTTTTCAAACTGGGCGCGGCCGTTCTTAAACCAGTTTTTGACTTCGCGCGTAAACTCTTCGTCCTGAAGATGCTCGCTCATTTTCTCCAGGCTCAAGAGGGCCGCCAGAAATATACCCCCTGCATAGGCCGTGGCTCCATAAAGCGGCCAGAGGTCAAAAGTCGTATCCGCCCCTTCGCTGTCGGGAAGGAAATCTTTATTCTTGTCGGTCGCGGCCAGCCAATAAAAGGCCTTTTTGACAAAAGGATACATCCGCTTCAAAAATGCCTCATCACCCGTCAACAGGTAATCCCTCCAGACCAACAGAATAAATTTGGCGTTCAGATCTTTCCAGAGCAGACCGTTAGTGCTGTTGGACGGCAGGTCGCTGCGTTTGTTGCCGAGGTCATGCGGGATATACCCTTGAGGCCTCTGGGCCTCGGCAAACTGGGTGATCTCTTTGAGCTCAAGCTGTGTAAAGAACATGGCAAGCGCGATGGACGCAAAAAACCTGACGTCAAGCGTACCCAAAAGAGGGCACATCTCCGGCGCCTCGAAAAATCCGAAACGGTCCCTCTTGGTCCAGTGGCTGCCGGAAGAAAAAGGATAAAGATTATTCAAAAGAGCGTCCTTGATCCATGGATCGACCTTGAGGGCCAGGAGATCTTTGACCCATTCCCGCGTGGCGGCATAAAGGCCGCCGGCGTTCTTGGAGATATACAGACTCAAGTCATGGACACCGCGAAACCAATTCTCATACATCCGGCCTTCGGCGTGGGCGGGGAAAAACCACGTCCAGAAAAAAGTAATGGTGATCGAGGTCTTTGGTTTAAGAGTGGCTTGGGCGGCCAAAGCGCCTCCCAGCTGCACACTTTCCGACGTCACGACACGCTCCGTATTCGTATTGGGCAGCAGCCCCTCGCGACTGAAGGCGCCCCACGCCTCTTCCAGGGTCAATCCATTCCGGTCAAAAACAAAAGGCCGTGACTGCATGTTCCATTCGCCTAAGTAGCTGCAGACAATCTTCTTGTCTTTGACCAGCCCCAGAGCCATCTCGCCGGCCAATGGATCTGCGGCACCCTGTGTTTTCTTGTTGAAAAAATTCACCGAAAGGCATTCCGGCGTCTCCTGCACCTGGTTGAAGCGGCCCACCATCCAGTCCCCGATGATGTTGCGGCCGCAGGCCCATAGGGCTACCGTCGCCGTCTGAGACGTCGGGTTGGTGATCCTGAAACGAAAGATGGCGGCCGGCAGGCCGGACTTTTTTTCGTCTTGCGGCACCAGGGGAGAAAACGCCTCCAGCTCACAGGCCACAGGAAGACCATCATCCTTGTATTCCAGGCGCGCAAAAGGATATTTGCCGTCGAAAGCAATCGACGAAACACCGCTATATCCCGGCAAAATACCGGTCTCTAAAAGTCTGGCCGCTTTCTTCTTTTTCGTGGCCGCAAATATCCCGAAGTGGAAGCCAAGGATTCCCTTGCGGCCAGAAGGGTCGCCGGAGACAACAGGCCTGTGGAGACTATTCAAGAAAGTAAAATGATCCAGGCCGCCGTTGGGCATGATCTCCATTTTGCCGGCGCCGAGGCCGCCCAGCGGAATCCCCGATTTCACGTTTTGATCAGATGTGTATATTGGCATATCTGTATTTGTAGTACGTGACGAGTAACGCGCAATGAGTAACCAGCAATTTTCTTGAAAGAATGCGTTACGAACTATTGATTCTCTATTTGCACCATCTCAAAGGCGACGCCTTCCAGGCCGTTATTCCCTACAACAGCCACATGCGTCACTTTAATGCCCTGGATGCCGTATGACGTTGTCAACGTCGCGCTGTTGGGGATATTGGCGGCGGCGCCCGTCTCGCCCGACCACTCATAACTGTAGGCAGGCATCATACAGCCGGTCACGGGATTGGATGTCGTCACGGTGAAAACAACGTCGTCGTTGACGGCGGCTTTGGCCGGCCGGCCGGTCACATCCACACTCAACGGCATGCCTGACGCCTTGGCGTCTCCGGACGCGCCGAAGACCCCTTCGAAAAACAGCCGAAGCGCATACTTCATGGGTTTCTTTTCCTCGATCTCCTGGAGGCGCTCGCGGCTCAAAAGCACAAGCTCATCTTTTTCCATATCGGCACCCTGAGACTGCGCCGATGTCATCAATGCCTCGTAATAAGCCTTGGCGGCATCGTTCTGGGATTCCCATTGACTCAAGAGCCCCAGCTGATAAAGGCTCGATAAGGCCAGGCGGCCGGACGGATAAGTAGTTTTGATGTGCTCAAATGAGGCCACTGCTCCATGAATATCCCTGACGGCATAAGCGCGCAGGACAGCGATACGGAACTCCACCTCAGCCTGGTCGGAAAAATCGGGATAATCCGAAAGAATCTTCCCGTATTCCTTCATGGCCGCCTCGAAATCCTTCATCCGCTCCAGATTGAACGCCCGATTGTATTGCGACGGGGCCAAAAAGGCCTTCTGGCCAGCAAGGTCGAACGCTTTTTGATAAAGGCCTTCGGCATAAACAGGATCAAGGGCTTCCTGCCGGCCGCGATGAGCAAATTTATCGGCGATAAGAACAGTCTCCCTGGCCAGGATATCCGGGTCGCCGGTAAATTGTTCAAGATATCCCTCAAAAAGCGTCTTGGCCAGATAAATATTCTTCTGCTGCACAAAATCCTGGCCGGCTTTTTTCAGCTGTTCCGGCTCCGGGCCGGATGCCTTCAGCGCCGAGGCGTAAACTTCATAGAGCCTGCGGGAAAGATTTTTGTCTTCATAAGAACTCAAGGAATCGGCCATTTCCTTAATCAAAACCATCGTGTCCGGCTGAGCCGCGGCGCTCTTGGCTTTGTTGACCACATCGTCGAACAATCCGGGGGCCGCTTCAGGATCATCCTGCGACGCGACCGTCCACCTCAAGAAAGCGATGCGCAACGCCATATCGGGCCGACCTTGAACGAATTTCTCGGCCTGGGCCAGGTCTTTCTCCATGGCCGCCTTGAGCCCAGGACCTTTGTCATAAACCCCTTCCCAGTTCTTGGCTTTCTTCCAGGAATCCAGCTGCGCCTGGCGCGCATAAGCGCGGTAGAAATAAACGTCAGGCAGGCGCTCGAAACCCTTCTTCAAAAGAGACGTCAGATAGACCATCAGCTCGTCGAATTTGCCGTCGCCGACATACCAGGCGACGATAGACCTGAGATTCGTCAAGCCTTGGGGGCCATCCGGGGTCACGGCGCCTTTGAGCGTCTCGATTGCAGGCGTCGCAGGCGCCGTCTCCGATGTCTCTTGGGCCGATACTGCGGCCGGAAGACACAGCCATCCGCAAACCATCAATAAAATGATACGTTGGGGCATAGAACACCTGAAAGCCATGGTGGAACCTCCGGGAATAAAACTCAAGACTTCCCTTTGCTTCTTAACAACATCCCTCCCGAGGCAGAGGAATTCTGCCGAAGGATTAATCCTTGTTTTTTTTCGCCGTCGCAGGGCTTTCCGGTTTTTTGATCGAAGATGCCTTGGAAGGGTGTTTCCAGAATTCGCGTATGGCGTAGTAGGCCTTGCGCGGCACGCGTTTGTTTAAGGTCTGTCCGGAGGGTGTTTTTTCTTCTTCGGGCAGGAGCTTCACCAGACCGAACCATTCTTCATTCATGTTCATGTTGCGGTCGGCCTTGATATCAAAATAATAAGCGCCGTTCGACCAGTTAGACTCCGTGTCATGAATGAGCCAGCCGTTGGCATCCCACTCATCGTGTTTCCACCACTCGTCCGTCCACTCGAACATGACCCCGCCGATGCAGTTGCCGACGCCGTCAGATGCGCCAACGGGCCGGGCGAGGTTGTGGTAGATTTCCGCCCACTGATATTCCAGGAAATACGCCTGCATGTCCTCGTCTTCCTTTTTCTCGTAGGCGTTGTAGGCGTCGGCGCCGAATTCAACGAGCAACAGCGGCTTGTCAAAGGTATTTTTCATGGTCTTGAAAATATTGCCGAATGTCTTGCCACGGTAAATGATGCAGCCGATGACATCCACGTCCCTGGCGCATGTGCTGGCCACATCGAGACAGATGAGCTCGCCGTTACCCATGACAACGGGGTGATAAGGATCAATCTTGTGGATCTCCTGCGCAATCTCGTTGACCAGCGTATAATATGTCTCGGCCCTGGCCAAAAGGCACTGGCGCGGATCCTCCATCTTGTCAATGCGCTCGCTCGACCATGGGTTGATTTTGCCGCTGAAAGAATAATTGTTTTCATTCCCCAGGACCCAAAAAAGGATTCCCTCTTCATCTTTTAAAGCCTCGACCATCGCCAAGACATCGGCCTTACCCTGC
>CAZAYJ010000082.1:0-6292 GCA_964489335.1 uncultured Planctomycetia bacterium | reverse complement strand
ATTTTTGAGCTCGCTGTTTTTGACCGGTGCCCTGTCGCAGGGGATTTATATCTCTGTTATCGCCAGGACACAGCTGATGGCCAGCCAGTTGGCGAGCTTGACGACGCTTATTCCGACGCTGTTGCTGTCTGGTTTTATCTATCCGATCTTTAATATGCCCAAAGTGATCCAGGCGGCGACATACCTTGTGCCGGCGCGCTATTACATCATCATCCTGAGGGAATTGTTTTTAAAGGCGGGCGGGATTGCTGTCATGTGGGACGAGGTGGTATTTCTTTTTCTTTTTGCTTTCCTGATGCTATTTACGGCTGTGAAGCGGTTTAGAAAGAAGACCTTTGTCTAAAACACCAAACAGATATGTGGGAACGCGCCATATCCATCTTCATTAAAGAATTCAAACAAATCTTTCGCGATCCGCGGATGAAGACGGTTATTTTTATCACGCCGCTCATCCAGATTATCCTCTTCGGTTACGCCGCCAACAAAGATATCAATTACGTTCCGACGGCGATTTTTGACCGCGACAACACCAAAGAGAGTCGTGAGCTTCTGCGCGACTTCACGTATTCCAAGTATTTTATCCCTAAATATTTTATCTACAGTGAAAAGGCTCAAAACCTTGTTCTGGACAAGGGGCAGGCGAGCGTTGTCGTCCGCATCGACCGCGGTTACGGCCGTGACCTCAAGGCGGGCAAAGATGCCCAGATCCAGCTGGCCTACGACGGCACGGATTCCAACACAGCGATGGTAATCATGGGTTATGCCAATACGATCATGCAGAATTACCAGTACAACCTTCTCAAACAGGAAGCCCTGGAGCGCGGCGGCATCAAATACGCCCCCACCGTGGACTTGCGTGACCGGGCGTGGTTCAACGGCAACCTTATCTCGCGCAACTATTACCTTCCCGGCGTCATCGCGACCATCGTGACCTTGATGTCTTTGCTTTTATCGTCCATGGCGATCGTCAAGGAAAAAGAGATCGGTACCATGGAGCAGCTGATCGTCAGTCCCTTGCGGCCCATAGAGTTGATTCTGGGGAAGCTTCTGCCTTTTGGTAGCATTGCGCGCGTGCAGATTGTCCTTATCACCGCGCTCGGCGTCCTCTGGTTCCATGTGCCCCTGAGAGGGAACCTCCTCTTGCTGCTTTTTGCCACCTGCATCTATCTATTTACGACCTTAGGCATAGGCCTTTTTATCTCGACGATCTCCTCTACCCAGCAGGAGTCTATGATGTCGGTTTTTCTCTTCTACCTGCCGACGGTTTTGTTGTCCGGATTTGCGTATCCTATCGCCAATATGCCCCAGGTTATCCAGGTCTTTACGTATCTCAATCCTTTGAGGTATTTTATGGTCATTATCCGCGGCATCTTTTTGAAGGGCGTCGGCATCACGATCCTCTGGCAGCAGATGGTGCCGCTGTTGTTCATCGGGTTGTGCGTCATTGTCCTGAGCACGCTCCAGTTCAAGAAAAAGATGGGGTAGTGCGGTGCGTTAAACGGTTGCCTGCGCGGCGTTTGGGACGTATAATGAAGGGAAAACGAAGGCCTGTACCGGCCTCTGATGAATGGTAGAATGGGGCGTCGCCCCACGGCGCGAACGGGTTCGTCCGAAGGACAAAGTCCGTGGGGCTCCACCAAAGGGAGGGGGAACGATGAAAGGACTTAATTTGAAGATTTTTCTCAAGATCCTGCTTCACGCTCTATTGATCTGGATTTACACGTATTTGCTGGTGGATTTCGCCATGAGGAATAACTACCCTAATTATGTCTTCGGTATTTTTGTGCTGGGCCTCGGCCTGGGGTATTTCATCGCCAAGATAAAATTCGAGAAGGCGTAGGCTGTCGGCATGGCAGAGGTTCTCCGCCGCGAGTTGGTCCTTGTTAACCCGCGCGCTTCGTATTTTTTTATCGATCTCCTGCAGAGGGTCATCACAGGCAACCCCGTCCCTTACGTTTTTCTGATTCTTTCCGCCCTGACGCCCCGTTCATGGGGCGTCAGGTTCATCAACAAAAAAGACATCTGGTTTCCCTGGGAGTTCAAAGGCGGACGATTGGTCGGCATCACGTGCCTGACTGCGTCCGTGACCGAGGCCTACCGCCTGGCCGACCGTTTCCGCAAGGCAGGCTCGAAAGTCGTTCTGGGCGGGCCCCATGTGAGCGCACGGCCGGATGAGGCGCTTGTACATGCCGACAGCGTCGTCATAGGGGAGGCAGAATCAGCCTGGCCCCAGATCCTTAAGGACTATGAGGCCGGCAGCCTTCAGCCTAAATATCTTGGCCAGCCGCTGGATGATTTTTTCTCGCCTGTCTTCGATTATTTCCTCAAGCTCGACCCCGGAACATTGGGCCGCGCCGGCATCCATGTGGACCGGGGGTGCAAATACAACTGTGATTTTTGCGCCAAGCTGTCCGGCAGGTGCCGTTTTATCAAACTCGAACAAGTCCTGGCGCTTATCCAGAAGATAAAAGGTGCCTCGAAGTCTTTTTTCGGCCGCAAGCCATTTATTGTGTTTCGCTGCGACAATATTTTTTCCAATCCGGCGTACGCCAAGAAACTGTTCCGGGAGCTGGCGGCCTTAAACGTTCACTGGGGCGCCAATTGTTCAATAGATATCGCTTTTGATGAGGAGGCCCTGCAATTGGCGCAAGCAAGCGGGTGTCGCGGCTTATTGGTGGGTTTTGAGACCGTGCATCCCAGGGAATTCAAAAAGACGGATTTGGCGCAGATTAATTCAGGTGAGGATTATATTAAGGCGGTCAATCGCCTCCGGCGCCACAAAATTGGCATCATCGGTTCATTTATCGTCGGGTTTGACGACTATCGCCCCAAGGACTATAGGAAGCTCCTGTGGTTGTTGTTGCGTCTGCGCCTGCATCATTCTTTGTTGACGATCCTGACGCCGTATCCGGGTTCCAGGCTCTTTGACCGCCTGAAGAGCGAGGGCCGCATTTTTTCCTATGACTGGAAGAGGTATAATTTCCTGAATTGCGTGTTCAAACCAAAACACACAAGTGTCCCGGGGCTTTATGCGTGGTTTTTCTTGATCAGGGTCGTGAGCCTGTGTGTGTCTCCGCAGTTCATTATGAGTTTCATTTATGTCTGGGTTATTTATACCTTAAGTTATCATGCAACCCAGTATGTGATGTATGGCCGCTTTTGAGGGGGAAGGCGGCTTGTTTTTTTCTTTACACCCCGTCTGAAATCTGGTAATATTTACACCTCTTTTGAGGTAGAATAGAGAAAGAAGATTATTCCGGGCCGTTAGCTCAGCTGGTAGAGCAACTGACTCTTAATCAGTGGGTCGGAGGTTCGAATCCTCCACGGCTCACCAAAATTTAGGCTACGCTAAATGCGTAGCCTAAATTTTTTAGTGGAGGATTCGAAGCGAACGAACGCCGAGCGAATAGCGAGGAAAAGGCCTCTGGCCGTCAGTGAGCGAGGGGAGGTCACGCAGGCCCCAGTGGGGCCGTAGTGACCGAATCCTCCACGGCTTCAAGATTGTCAAGCGGATGGTTTTCTCGCTCAACTTCAGCCGTAGGCTGATCCGCCTACGGCGGAGGCCCTTATTACTCTCCGGTCCAATTCGCTTTAAAAAAGACCATCCGTTCTTTGGTTGTCGTGTTTGATCGAAGCCGTGTTTGACCGAAGCCGAGCTTCAATCAAAATTTCTACGGAAAGCCCTGATTGAAGCTCGGCTTCAATCGGTGGCTTGTTGTTCATAACCTTTGCTTCCAATTCTACTTCCGCGGTATAATGGATTCTACTTCCGAGGGCTGCAGCTATGCGCTGCAGCTTTTTTGTCGCTTCATCTAGATCATCTTGAAGGACATATATTAGAAAAGACGAAAGAATTCGGTATCGCTATCTCCTTTTCTACTCGTCAATTCGTAACCCGCGCTTGCCGTAAGCTATTAGCTTTTCGTCGCCTATCATATGTTATAATACCCCATGCCCAATCAAGCCAGCCCCCAACTCGAAATCTTGCTCCCCGTCTATAACGAATCTGATGTGTTAGGGCAGAATGTTGAAAAGCTCGTGCGATATTTTGACGGGCAGGGGAAGTGGGAGTATAAGCTCACTATTATTGACAACGGCTCGACGGACAGGACGCCGGCGGTGTGCGGGGAGCTTCGCGGGAGATTTGCCGGCAAGGTGGGAGTGATACGGCTGGATGCGAAGGGCCGCGGCAGGGCCTTGAGGTATGGAATTCTGCAATCAACGGCCCCGGTCGTCGGATATATGGACATAGATTTGTCAGCTGACCTGAATGGTTTTGGTGATCTGTATGCCGCCATTACAGATGGTTATGATATTGCCATCGGCTCGCGTCTGGCAAGGGGGTCTTGCGCGGTGCGGTCGTCTTTCAGAAATATTCTGTCATGCGGCTATAATGCGCTGGTTAAAAAAATCCTGAAGATGGATGTCAGCGATGCGCAGTGCGGTTTTAAGCTGTTCTGCCGCGGCCCTGTCTTGGGTGTATTGCCTTTTGTCAAAAGCGACCAGTGGTGCTTTGATACTGAATTGTTGTTCTTCGCCCATAAAAAAGGGCTCAAGATCAAAGAAGTCCCCTTATCGTGGAAGGAAAGAGACAAGGGAAAAAGCAAAGTCAGGATTATTCCTTATGTAGTTGAGGGTTTCGGGGCGCTCATCAGACTCAAGGGTGTTCGTTAACTCTTTTCATTGCAAGATTTGCGTAATTGAAGTAATATAAAGACCTATGGGTATCATATCTGAAAACGATGGGATCGAACGCCGCAGGGCTAAGCGCGTTTATGCGAGTTTTGTGGAATATTGCCGCGCCGAGGATGCATCTTCGCAGAGATACCAAGCGTTTGCGGAAAACATCAGCGCCACGGGGATCCGCATCTTCGTGAACGAGAGGATCGAAGCCGACACCTTGCTTTTGATCACGGTTTATCTTCTGGACGGCAGTACGCCTATTGAGGTCAAGGGTAAGGTCGTCTGGGTGCGGCCCTCGATTTTCGTCATGGCCAAAGACAGACAGCATTTCGATATCGGCGTCGATTTTGTCGAGATATCTGACGACGACCGCGAGAGGCTCGTTTATTATTCCTCGAAGTATTCCCACGAAATACCGCCGTCGGAAAAATCGGCTTGAATTTTTCGGCAGCGCCGTCTTTTTACAGAATCGCATTCCGGGAGGTTTGGCGGGATGAACGAATCCCACGAAAGCATCTTTAACCGGCTCAAAGGCTCGCCTTTCCGCAGCCGTTTCCGCCTCAAGGACGCCGACCTCGCTTATATCGAAGACAAGGGTCTTGAGACGATCCGCAAACACGCCCAAGAATTTATCGCCGCGCGCATCGCGCCCCGCACTCCTGCCCATGACGGCCGCCAGACGCCGTTTTCAGGACATCCCGTCTTCGTTGCCCAGCATGCCACAGGGACCTGCTGCCGTTCGTGCCTTGAGAAGTGGCACAAGATACGCCAGGGGATTGTCCTGAATGAAGAACATCAGGATTTTATCGTCCAGCTCGTCATGGCGTGGATCGAGAAAGAAAGAACGGTTGCCGGGTCGCGGGTAAACGAGTTACGGGTTAAGGAAGACAAATGAAATCAAAGGTTTATTTGGCCGCGATACCGGAGAATACGCACCACGCCAGACAGGCGGCGCTTGTGAAGGTACTCGGCGCCCTGCGCCCGGCGATGCAATATGGCGAGGGCGCGCTTATCCCTATCAAACTGACTATTGGCGACAGCGCCTGCGTACACCATATGTCGCCTGAGCTCGTCCGGCTCGTTGTGGAGGTTATCCGGGCGCAGGGCGCCAGGCCGTTTTTGTTCGATACGAGCGTCATTTACCATGGCTCGCGCCAGAACGCCGTGGACCACATGAACCTGGCGTATAAAAAAGGGTTTCATGAGGCGGCTGTGGGCGCGCCGTTTATCGTAGCCGATGGTCTCCTGGGTCATGACGGCCGGGAGTTTGATATCAATGCCGCGCATATCAAGAAGATCCGCGTGCCTTCTTTCGTGGGGGTTGTGGAAAACCTGGTCGTTCTGTCCCACGCCACGGGCCACATCTTCAGCGGCTATGCGGGCGCCATCAAGAACGTGGCTATGGGTATGAGCTGCCGGCCTACAAAACAGGTCCAACACTCATCCTTGAAGCCGTCCATTGCCGAAGAGAAGTGCACGGCGTGCGGCGCCTGTATCCGTTTATGCCCCGTCAAGGCGATTGCCTTCGGTGTCCGGAAGAAGGCCGTTATCGATCCCAGGGTATGCATCGGTTGCCGAGAGTGCCTGAGTGCCTGCAGGTTTGAGGCGG
>CAZAYJ010000081.1:0-6336 GCA_964489335.1 uncultured Planctomycetia bacterium | reverse complement strand
CATCCTTTTTGAGTTGGGCGGCATTCCTGAAGCCCTGGCGCGCACAGCATTGCGTCTGGCGGCTTTCAAACTGCCTGTGCGTACCAAATTCGTGACGCGAACTCATACGATATAAGAGGATATGATGAAGATCGCCGAGTTGAGAAACTTAAGCAAGGAAGATTTATCTGTGAAATTGGTGTCGCTGAAAGAAGAATTGGGCCGCCTCGGTTACGGCAAGACCATCGGCCAGGTTGATAAGCCCCATAGATTCAAGGAGTTGCGCAGGACCATTGCGCAGATCCGGACCCTGCTGAACGAAACACAGGCCAACGCAAAAAAGGAATAATTTTCCATGAGCGAGAGAACGACGGCAAAAACGAGAAAAGAGTTTATCGGGATCGTCACGAGCGACAAGATGCAAAAGACGGTTGTCGTTGAGGTAGAGACGTTCGTCCGGCATGCCCGTTATGGCAAGACGATCAAGGTCAAGGAGAAATTCAAGGCCCACGACGAGAAGAACGAGGCGCATATCGGCGACAAGGTGCGCATCAGTGAGACCCGTCCTTTATCCAAGGATAAACGCTGGAGGGTGTCGGAGATCATCGCCAGAGGCGTCGTCCAGACGGCAGGAGAGGCCCAATGATTTACAAGCGGACGCTTTTGACGGTGGCGGACAATACGGGCGCGAAAGTCGCTTCTTGTATAGGCGTTGTCGGGCGCAAAGGTAAGCTGGACGCCACGATCGGTGACATCATTACTGTCAATATCAAGTCGGCTTCTCCGGATGCGACGATCAAGAAGGGTGAAGTGGCCAAGGCTGTGATCGTTCGCATGAAGGCGCCGTTGCGTCGGGCTGACGGTTCCTATTTAAAGTTTGATTCCAATGCCGTCGTCATGATCGATAAGGATTTGAATCCGAGGGGGACGCGTGTGTTCGGGCCTGTGGCGCGTGAGCTTCGCGAGAAGAATTTTATGAAGATTGTTTCGTTGGCACCAGAGGTGATTTAGCCATGAACAAGATCAAGAAGGGCGACACCGTCGCCGTCATGACAGGTAAAGATAAGGGCAAGAAGGGCAAGGTGCTTCACGTGATGCCGGGAACGGGGAAGGTCCTCGTGGAAGGTATCAACTTTGTCAAAAAACATCAGAGGAAGACGCGCCAGGACCAGCAGGAAGCCGGCATTGTCCAGGTGGAGCGGCCGGTTCAAGCCGCGAATCTGATGGTTGTCTGCAAGAATTGCCAGGCACCGGCGCGCGTCGGTTTCACCGTCCTCAAGGATCAGACGAAGGCGCGTATCTGCAAGAAATGCAACGAAGCGTTTTAAGAAGGACGATCCGCATTTTAAAACAAGATTACACAGATTGAAACATTTAGGAAAAGGCAATGGCTGAAAATAAGACAATTCCCCGCTTGCTCGAGAAATACCGTAAAGAAGTGGTCCCGGAGATGGTCCGGTTGATGAATTACAAGAACGCACTCCAGGCTCCCCGTCTCAAGAAGATTGTCGTCAACATGGGTGTAGGGGAGGCGATCCAGGATATCAAGATGCTGGAAAAATCCGTCGAGGAACTGGGGATGATTACGGGGCAGAAACCTGTTATTACGCGCTCCAAGAAAGCGATCGCCAATTTTAAGATCAAGAAGAACCAGGCCATCGGTTGCATGGTGACGCTCAGGCGCCAGAAGATGTATGAGTTCATGGACCGGCTTATCAGTGTGGCTCTGCCCAGGATCAGAGATTTCAGGGGTGTGAATCCCAAGTCATTCGACGCTCAAGGGAATTTTACGTTGGGTATTACGGAACAAGCCATCTTTCCAGAGGTCGATGTGGATAAGGTAAGCCGCGTGCAAGGTATGGATATCACGTTCGTCATTGCTTCCGCCTCCCAAAAAGAATCGTATGAGTTTTTGAGATTGATGGGCATTCCGTTCAGCAGGACCGATAAGAGTTCCTAAACAAGTCTGGACAAAATCAAGGATGACCTGTGGCTAAGAAATCGCAAATCAATCGCTGGAAGAGAACGCCGAAGTTTTCGACGCGCAAAACAAACCGTTGCCGGCTCTGCGGCCGCAGCGGCGGCTACTACAGAAGATTCCAGCTTTGTCGTATCTGTTTCAGGGAGCTGGCGTCCAAGGGAGAGATTCCCGGTGTACGCAAGGCCAGTTGGTAGCGTGCCGGTCTCGCATATAAGCTGGACCCCGATATCGAGAGAAGAGGAGATGTAGTATGGGTTTTACAGATCCGATTGCCAATATGTTGACGTTGATCAGGAATGCTGCGAGGGCCCGTCAGGAAAAGACGGATATCCCTTATTCCAAACTTCTGGAGGGGGTCGCCGGGATCCTCAAAGAGGAAGGTTTTATTGATAATTTCAGGGTTATCAAAGATACCAAGCAGGGTGTATTGAGGATTTATTTAAGGTATATCCATAAAAAATCTGCAATTATTAATTTGAAGAGAGTGTCCCGCCCGGGATTGCGCGTCTATGCGGATGTCAAGCATCTGCCTCGTGTCCTGCGCGGCAAAGGGACGGCGATTATGACGACATCCAAAGGCCTGATGACGGAAACAAAGGCCAGGGAAGCGGGCGTGGGCGGAGAAGTTCTCTGTTACGTTTGGTGAGCGAGGAACTATGTCTAGAATAGGGAAAAGACCAGTTGATATTTTACCCGGCGTCAAGGTCCAAGTAGAGGATAACTGCCTGAAGGGCGAAGGGCCCAAGGGAAACCTCGCTTGCAGGTTTTCCGAAGACATTGCCTGTGAGCAGAAGGATAACAAGCTTTTCTTCAAAGCCTTGAAGGATACCAAGCCCGTCAGGGCTATTTTTGGGACGACGCGTGCCCTGGCGAAGAACATGATCATCGGCGTTACGTCTGGTTTTTCAAAGACCCTCGTCATCGAGGGGGTCGGCTATAAGGCCCAGACGCAGGGAAAGAATCTGAGGCTCAACGTCGGATTCACTCATCCCGTAGATTATCCTATCCCCGAGGGGATTAAGATTGATGCCTCCAAGCAGGTGGAGATAACGATCTCGGGCGTTGACAAGACCCGGGTTGGACAGGTTGCGGCAGAGATCCGTCGGGTTTGTCCCCCGGAGCCTTATAAAGGCAAGGGGATCCGTTATAAGGATGAGCGTATCCGCAGAAAAGTCGGCAAAGCCGTTACGAAGTGAGAATAGAAAAGATGGTTCCCGTTAGACCTCTCTCAATAAAACGAGAGGGGAGCGAGAAAAAAAGAAACAAGGATATCTAAAAAAGGTCCAACGGAATGAAAATTAAAAGAACAGCCAGGGAAAGACGTCATTTAAGGATCAGGGAAAAGGTCGTCGGAACGGCGGAGCGTCCCCGCTTGAACGTGCGTCGCAGTCTGCAGAACCTTTTCATTCAGATCATCGATGACGGCAAGAAGACGACATTGCTGGCCGCTTCAACGGCAGATAAGGATTTCAGGAGCAAGATTTCTTACGGCGGGAATGTCAAGGCGGCTGCGGCTCTGGGAGAGATCGTGGCGCGGGAAGCTAAAAAAAAGAACATTACGCGCGTTGTGTTTGACCGGGGCGGCTGTGATTATCACGGCCGCATCAAGGCGTTTGCCGAAGCCGCGCGGAAAGGTGGATTGGAGTTCTAAGATGGTTGAACCTATTTCCGTGACAGAGAGCAAGGAAGCCATAGAGAAGGTCGTCAGGATCAGTCGTGTGGCCAAGGTGACCAAAGGTGGCAAGAAGCTGTCTTTCAGTGCGCTGGTTGTCGTCGGCAACACGAGGGGGAAGGTCGGCGTTTCGCTGGGAAAGGCGAATGAGGTTTCGGATGCCATCCGTAAGGGTATCGCTCAGGCTAAAAAGAATATGATGCAGGTTCCTTTGCAGGGGACGACTATTCCGCATGATGTGGTGGGAAGGTTCGGTTCGGCCCGCGTTATTTTAAAGCCCGCCGTTGAAGGGACCGGGATCATTGCTTCGGGTCCTGTGCGTGCTGTCTGTGAGGCCGCCGGGATTAAGGATATCCTGACAAAGTGTCTGACCAGCAATAATCCCATGAACGTCATTTTGGCGACGATCGAGGGTCTGAAAAATTTGAACAGGGATCTGGATATCTTCAGTTTGAGAAAGCAGCGCTTTGAAGCAGCGGAAGGCCAAGAACATGCGAATAACTGATATTCGCGCCCCTCGTGGCGCTAACAAGAAAATCAGGGCTATCGGCCGGGGAGTTGGCTCGGGTCGTGGCAAGACCAGCGGCCGCGGGAACAAAGGGCAGGGTTCCAGAGCCGGCCGTGATTTTCGTCCCGGCTATGAAGGCGGCCAGATGATGCTTTTCCGCCGGCTGCCTAAGAGAGGCTTCCACAGCCGTTCATCCAATCCTTACCAGATTGTCAATGTCGGTTCCCTGAATAAGTTTGCCAAAGGTTCGGCCGTGACTCCGGACAATCTTTTCGACGAAGGTTTGATTAAGGACAAAGAAGGATTGGTCAAGCTTTTGGGCGATGGCAAGGTTGATAAGGCATTGCATCTTAAAGTGCATCGTGCCACCGAATCGGCTGTCAAGAAGATTCAGGACGCGTCCGGCACGGTAGAAATCCTGAAGAAGTCATAATGATTTCTGCTTTATTAAATTCTTTTAAGATACCGGAGCTCAAGAAACGGATCCTTATCGCTCTGGTGCTTTTGGCCGTTTACCGCGTCGGTTGTTATATCCCGACCCCCGGCATCAACGGTTCCGCCCTGGCAGAATTGTTCAGACGCATTACCTCTTCGGAGGGCGGAGCGCTCTTTGGCATCATGAACATGTTTTCCGGCGGCGCCATGAGTCGCATGACGATTTTTGCCCTGGGGATCATGCCGTATATCTCTTGTTCGATCATCATGCAGTTGTTGACGGCTGTGGTCCCTGCCTTGGAAAAGCTGGCTAAAGAGGGCAAATCGGGCTATCAGAAGATCACGCAATATACGCGTTACGGTACGGTCCTTTTGTCCGTCATCCAGTCGTATTTCATCGCTATCTGGGTGGAAGGGCTTGGGCGTTCGGAAGGTCTCCAGATCGTCATGATTCCAGGTTGGGGATTCCGTATCCTGACGATCCTGACGCTGACAACAGGAACGATCTTTATCATGTGGCTGGGCGAGCAGATCCAGGAGCGCGGAATCGGCAACGGCATATCGCTCATTATCACCGCAGGCATCATCTCCAGGATTCCTTCGGCGGGTTACCAGCTATGGGTTTTGTTTTCCCCCTATTCGCCTTCCAAGAGGACACTGGAACCGTATGTTTTCGTGATTATGTCGGTTCTTTTGATCGCCGTGATTTTGGCCGTCACCATGGTCATTCAGGCGGTGAGGAAAATCCCTGTTCAGTACGCCAGACGCGTCGTCGGCAGAAAGGTTTACGGCGGGCAGAGCACGTATATCCCCCTCAAGCTCGACCAGTCGGGGATCATTGCTATCATCTTTGCACAGTCGATCATCTTGTTTCCTGCGACGATTTCATCGTTCATTCCCAATGCCGCCTTTCAGGCCTTTGCCAATAACTTGATTCGCGGCCATGCGCTTTACACGATCGTTTACGCTCTTTTGATCGTTTTTTTCTGTTATTTCTATACGTCGATCTTCTTTAACCCGACGTACATCGCGGAAAACATGAAGAAATACGGCGGTTTTGTTCCTGGAATCAGGCCGGGGCGGCCGACGTCGGAATATCTGGATTTTGTCATGACGCGTATTACGTTGCCCGGCGCCGTTTTCATGGCGTTTATTGCGATTTTTCCGGATATGCTCATGGCATGGCTTAAGATTCCGTACCTGGTGGCTTCTTTCTTCGGCGGTACGGGCTTGTTGATTATGGTCGGCGTCGTCCTGGATACGGTCAAACAGATCGAGTCGCACCTGTTGATGAGGAACTACGAAGGATTTTTGAAATCGACCAAATTGAGAGGACGCCGCTAGCATGAAGTTGATATTATTTGGGCCTCCAGGCGCTGGCAAGGGAACACAGGCGAAGATGATGATCGAGGCCTTTCGTTTACCGCATATCTCGACGGGAGACATCCTGCGCAGCGAGGTGAAAAATAATACCGAATTGGGCAGGGAAGCCAAGGCGTATATGGAGGCCGGCAAGCTTGTCCCGGATTCTTTGGTGACCGAGATGGTCAAGAAGAGGCTTGCGGCACCTGATATCGCCAAGGGGTTCATTCTGGACGGCTTCCCCAGGACGGAAGCCCAGGCGAAGTCCCTGGACAAGATACTGCCTGGAGGGGTCGATAAGGCAATCTATCTTAAGACTTCAGAAGATGTGGTGGTACAGCGCCTGACGGGAAGGCGCGTCTGTCCGAAGTGCGGCACGAATTATCATTTGAAAAACAT
>CAZAYJ010000080.1:0-6338 GCA_964489335.1 uncultured Planctomycetia bacterium | reverse complement strand
GGAAGGGAATGAGATATAGGAACAGGTTGCCCGCCACCAGGATCGAGATTCCCTTGGAGATGATCAGGTCGGCGAGCTTGATCATGTTGCCCAAGAGCATGACGAAGGTCAAAATGAATAATGACAAAAAGAAGGCGCCGAAGAATTCCTTTAAGACGTAATTCCTAAGGATGCGCATGGTTAACCTTTGGCGAACGCCAGCACTGTGACTTGGCGGCAGTCGCATTCGTTCATGAGCAGGCGGCTCGCCATGCGCGCCGTCGCTGTCGTCGTGACGATATCGTCCACAAGCAGGACGCGGCGTTGTCTGAGCATAGGGCCGAGCCTTTCTTCCAGGCGGAAAGCATCTTTAAGGACGCGCACGCGTCCCTGTCTTTTTATATCCGCCAGCGCCGGCGTGTTTTTTGGCCTTTGGATCGCTTGGATCACGGGCAGGGATGTAGCGCCGGCCAGATGCCGCGCGATGGCCTCTGCCTGGTTGAATTCCCGCTCCCTGGCGCGCGCCGCATGAAGCGGTACCGGCACGAGGGTGTCAAACTGGTCCAGCCATTTTTCCGGCAGGGCCGCCGCGATCAGTCTGGCGACGGTGGAAGCCAGGTAGGCCCGACCCTCATATTTCATCTTATGGATCAGCAGCCGGACAGGCCCTTCATAGGCGTAGCAGGTCATGAGGCGGTGGTATGCCGGTTTGTCGTTGCGGCACCTGCGGCAGAAGAGTTCTTCTCTTTCTTTTTCTTCGGTCAGGGGCGATCCGCACCAGCGGCAGCAAATGGTTTCACAGCGCTTCATGGATGCGAAACAATCCGCGCAGAGATGGTCGTCAAACCTGGCTGTTGCGCCGCAGAGAAGCCGGGAGCAGATGTGACAGCTCCTCGGAAAGAAAAGGTCGCAACAGGCCTGTGCATAACTTTTAAACATGGGAAACATCGTAACATCGTAATAGGTAAAAGTCAATCCCTCGACAGGGGGTGCAGAACGCCAGTTGACATCTCTACGCTTTGACAGTACAATAAGCGCCTATGGAGTCAGCCATTCTTCTCAAAAAACAGTTGTTCGCGTTGATGAAAGAGAAGGCTTATCACGAAGGCGAGATCAAGCTTGCCAGTGGTAAGACCAGCCATTATTACATCGACGCGCGCGCCGTAACCTTAAGCGCTCAGGGGGCTTATCTTGTCGGCCATATTATCTTCGACATGGTCCGCGAGTTCAAGGTGAATGCAGCCGGTGGTCCTACGCTGGGGGCTGACCCTATCGTCGGAGCACTGGCTTTGGTGAGTTTTCAGAACAATCTCCCCATCAATACCTTCCTGATCCGTAAAAATCCCAAGAGCCATGGCCGGATGCTCCAGGTCGAAGGGCCTGCCCTGCCGGCTGGCGCCGATGTCGTTCTTCTGGATGATGTGGCGACGACCGGAGGTTCTCTTGTCGATGCCATCGAGGTTTTGAAAAAGATGGATGTTGGGGTCCGGAAAGCCATCGTGATCGTTGACAGGGAAGAAGGGGCCCGGGAGAACCTAGCCAAACTCGGTTGCGAGCTCTCGTCTGTCTTCAAGGCCAGCGAATTCTTCTCCGAAAAATACAGACCGGCAAGAGATCAGAAACGGTCTTGTTGACACAGATTTTTAGAAGGGCACCGGTTCTCCTGGCGCCCCCAGAAAACCCTCCGTCTAACCAAAACCCGTTTCAATTATAGAAACAAGCATGGATTCTCACTCGATCGTGATCGTTGGAGGCGGCCCAGCGGGGATTATGGCTGCAGTCCGCGCCGCAGACCTGAAGGCGCCTGCGGTGATCTTGTTGGAGAGGAATGCGAGCCTTGCCCGCAAGCTCGGCCTGACGGGTAAAGGTCGCTGTAACTTAACGAATGAGGCGCCTGTTGAGGAATTCTGTAGCCGTTTTGGAACCAACGGCCTTTTTCTGCGTAACGCATTCAGCCGTTTTTTCTCAGGGGACCTTATGACTTTTTTTGAGGACCGCGGCCTCAAACTTAAGAAGGAGCGTCAGGGCCGCATCTTTCCTGCAACAGATTCTTCTTCCAGCATCATATCCGTCCTGTCTTCTGAATTAAAGAAGCTATCCGTGGATGTCCGGCTGGGCCGCCATGTCCGAAAGGTTAAGTGTGACGGCGGCATGAAGACCGTCATCTTCGACGATGGGGCGTCTTTGAAGTGTCGCCTGTTGATCATGGCTACCGGAGGTGCCTCGTATCCCCAAACGGGTTCTACGGGAGATGGTTTTGTCTGGGCTAGAGATCTGGGGCATACCGTGGCGCCATTGAGGGCTGGTCTTGTCCCTCTGGAGACGCGCGAAGGATTTGTCAAAGACCTTCGGGGGTTGACGCTCAAAAATATCCGGATTATATTTACCCAGGGATCCCGCAGACTCGAAACGCCTGTCGGCGAACTCCTTTTTACGCATTTCGGGGTTTCCGGTCCTCTTGTCCTGGATCACAGTGTTTCTGTCGTGGCCTGGCTGGAAAAAGGAGACGCCGGTGTCATGCTGGATCTCAAGCCGGGCCTGGCCCGCGGAGAGCTGGATAAAAAATTGCAGACGGAGTTGCGCGCGGTTGCCAATACCAGCGTCGGAAATTATCTCAAGAGTCTTCTGCCGCAACGTCTGGTCGGTGTTGTTGCCGCCCGGGCCGCTGTGGATGCCGCCAAGAAGTGCCATCAGGTGACAGTGGAGGAGCGCAGGCGTCTGGTTGCGTCCCTGAAAGATTTTTCTTTTACGGTTCATCGGGCCAGGCCCATCGACGAGGCGATGGTGACTGTCGGCGGCGTATCCTTGAAAGAGATTAATCCCAAGACGATGGAATCACGCCTCGTGCCGGGGTTGTATTTTTGCGGAGAGGTGCTGGATTTGGCGGCTTCCAGCGGCGGCTATAATCTTCAGGCGGCGTTTTCGACTGGTTTTGTGGCCGGTGAATCTGCGGCGTTGAACGCAAGATACTGACGAACCATAGATTATCGGGGGCTTATGCTGATCCTTGCTTCGAGATCTAAGGCCAGGAAAAAACTTCTCGAGAATCTCGGCGTGAGATTCAGGGTGATGCCTGCGCGCGTCAAAGAACATACGGAGACGGTGCGGCATCCGGCGCGTACGGTAGCGGCCAATGCTTTGCTGAAAGCGCGCGACGTGGCCGGACGCGTCAAGAAAGGGATTGTCGTCGGCTGTGATACCCTTGTGTGGCAGGATGGCAGGGTTTTTGGGAAGCCTGCCTCGCTGGCAGAAGCCCGCCGTATGCTCAAAAAGCTCTCCCGCCGGCCCCATGTTCTTTATACTGGCATCGCCGTCATCGATGCCGCCAGCGGCCGCCAGGCGGCGGGAGTTGAAGAGACGCATATTGAGATGGAGCCTTTAAGCGACCGGGAGATCACACAGTATTTCCGGAAGGTCTCGCCGTTGGACAAGGCGGGGGGTTTCGATGTCCAGGGCCTGGGAGGGTTGTTCATCCGTCGTATCCGCGGGTGCTATTTCAATGTGGTGGGTTTGCCGATCGCACGTCTACGCGTCATGCTCAAGAAGTTCGGCGTCTCTCTGTTGTTGGTGCTGTGCGGTTTTGTCGTCAACGGCTGTTCGACGGAATATAATGTGGCGACGCACAGAGAGGATATGATGATGTACTCGACGGAAAGGGAGGTGGCCATCGGCGATTCCCTGGCGGCACAGGTCGAGAAGAATTATACGGTCGTCCAGGATCCCCAGATGAACGAGCGGCTGGAGCGCGTCGGCGCCAGAGTCGCCGAGGCCAGCGACCGCCACGATCTGACATACCGCTTCCGTATTATCGAGGACCCGAAGGACAAGGACTTAGTGAACGCCGTCTCCCTGCCGGGCGGTTACATTTATATTTTCAAGAATCTGATGACGGTGGCGGATACGGACGACGAATTGGCCGCTGTCGTCGCGCACGAAGTGGCGCATGTCGTGGCACGCCACAGTATCAAGCGTCTCCAGGCAATCTGGGGTTATAATATCCTGACGATCCTCGCCGGCGCGACAAAGAATGCGGAGGCGGCTCAGGGCGTGCAGATGGCCTATGCTTTTTTGCTTTCCGGCTATTCCCAGGAAGACGAGCTTACGGCCGACGGGATGGGCGCGATTTACGCCAAGCGGGCGGGATATAATCCTCAGGGCATGATCGATTTCCTGGACAAGCTCCGCAAGAGACAGAAGAAGGAGCCTCCGCAGGCCTTGTCTTATTTCAAGACCCATCCAGGCTATGGCCGCAGGATTCGTGCGACCAAAGAAGCCTTGGGTGAAAATATCGATTTCGACGATTTTATTGATACCCTTTGATCATGGAAAACAAGCTGTCTTTTATCTCCGGTATTTTGGATTTTGATTGCGTCCGTTGCACTCCCGAGGCGCTTTTTGAAAAGCTCGCCACGTCTCAGAAAGGATTGACGGATCGCGAGGCCCAGGAGCGTCTTTCTGTCTACGGCTACAACGAGCCTGCCAAAAAGAAAAAAAGGACCGTTCTTTTCGAGATCCTTTCCAGGTTTTTGAATCCTCTTGTGATCGTTCTTTTGGTGATCGCCGGCTTTTCTTTATTTTTCGGAGAAAAGATCAGCGCTCTTCTTGTCGTCCTGATGGCGTTGATCAGTGTTCTGTTATCTTTTGTGCAGGAGCATCGCGCAGGCCGCGAGGCGGAGAAATTGAGCGAGATGGTCCGCGCCACGGCAACAGTCTATCGTAACGGCCGGGCACGGGAGATTCCGATCAGAGAGATCGTTCCCGGCGATATTGTTGATCTTTTTGCCGGCGACATGATTCCGGCGGATCTGCGGATCATCTTCTGCAAAGACCTGTTCATCAACCAGGCGTCTCTGACCGGTGAGTCTTTTCCTGTTGAAAAAACGGCGGACCCCGTGGATCCGAAGACCCACTCCCCTGCAGACCTGGCGAATATCGCCTTCATGGGGTCCAGCGTCGTCAGCGGCACGGGCCTCGGCGTCGTGGTGAAGACCGGCGTCGCCACCCAATTCGGCGAGCTTTCACGGCGGCTGGCCTCCATCCAGATCGAGAGCAGTTTCGACAAAGGCATCCGCAGTTTTACATGGCTGATGATCCGTTTCATGCTTGTGCTGGTCGTCGTCATATTTGCTATCAATGCTTTCCTGAAAGGCGACGCCGTCCAGGCCCTGCTTTTTTCCCTGGCTGTGGCGGTAGGCTTGACCCCTGAAATGCTGCCGATGCTCGTGGCCGTCAACCTGTCCAAAGGCGCCCTGGCGATGTCCAAAAAAGACGTCATCGTCAAACGACTGAACTCTATCCAGAATTTCGGGGCCATGAATGTGTTGTGCACGGACAAGACTGGCACCCTCACGCTGGATAAGATCGTTTTGGAGAAACATTGCGATGTCGTCAGACAAGAGGACGACGATGTGCTCAAGCTGGCTTTCATCAACAGTTATTACCAGACGGGCCTCAAGAACATCCTTGATCGGGCGATTTTGAGGCACGAGAAACTTAAAATCGAAAACTATACCAAGATCGACGAGATTCCGTTTGATTTTTCCAGAAAGATGATGTCGGTCGTCGTTGGTTTTGATGGCAGGCACATGTTGATCTCCAAGGGCGCCCCTGAGGAGATATTCAAGCGGTGCGCGACATACGAGCTGGAAGGCGAAACCCTTGAGATTAATCAGATGATCCTGACGGACCTTAAGGAAGAATGCGACCGTCTCAGCGCCGAAGGGTTCAGAGTCTTGGCTGTCGCTTACAAGAGAATGGATGTCTCCAAAGAACGCTATACAAAAGACGACGAACAAAACCTGGTACTCAAGGGGTATATCGCTTTCTTGGATCCGCCCAAGCCGACCACCAAGAAGACCATCGAGGCTCTGCGGCGTCTGGGGATAGAATTAAAGGTATTGACAGGAGATAATGAGCTGGTGACGCGCAAAGTCTGTGTTGACGTCGGCATCAGCGTTATGGGCCTGGCTACGGGTGATGTGGTTGACAAGGTCAATGACGAAGAGCTGGCGGAATTAGTGGAGGTGACTTCTGTCTTTGCGCGGCTCTCGCCTTTGCAAAAAGAGAGGGTTATACGGGCGCTTCATAAAAATAAGCACATCGTCGGCTATCTTGGGGATGGCATCAATGACGCGGCGGCGCTGAAGGCGGCCGATGTCGGCATTTCCGTCAACAATGCGGTGGATATCGCCAAGGAATCGGCGGACATCATTCTGTTGAAGAAGAGCCTCATCGTCCTGGCTGAGGGGGTGACCGAAGGCCGCAGGACGTTCGGCAACATCCTTAAATACATCAAAATGGGATCCAGCTCCAATTTCGGCAACATGATCAGCATGACGGGCGCAAGTCTCTGTATACCT
>CAZAYJ010000079.1:0-6448 GCA_964489335.1 uncultured Planctomycetia bacterium | reverse complement strand
AAGAAGCAGGAAAATGTTTTGGCGGTCCGCGAGCGAGCGCGCGCAGAGGAGATATACCACACCGGTTTTTATGAAAAAAAAGACCATGCGTATATCGTCGTCTCCGAGGGGTGCGATAATTTCTGCTCCTATTGCGTCGTGCCCTACGTGCGGGGTCGTCTGCGTCACAGGCCGGCAGACGAGATTGTTAGGGAGGCCCAGGCGGCTGTTGATGCCGGCATAACCAACATTACCTTGCTTGGGCAGAACGTCAGCGCCTATGGGGCAGGATCCAGAGGACAGAGTACAGAAAACAGGGTCTGCAGGTTCTCTGAGCTTTTGGAAAAAGTCGCCAAGGTCAAAGGGCTCAAGAGTCTGTCATTTATAACATCGCATCCAATGGATACAAAAAAGGAGTTGTTCGAGGCCATGCGGGATATCCCCGTGGTCAGGAAATATCTTCATATGCCGGCGCAATCGGGGTCGGACAGGGTCCTGGCCATGATGAACCGTGGATATACGGCCAAAATTTATCGTGAACTTGTAGACCTCTACCGTTCCATTGTATATAATGGGGAATTAAGCTCGGATTTTATCGTGGGATTTCCGACAGAGACAGAGGAGGATTTCCGCGCGACGTACGAACTGGTGAAAGATGTGCGTTTTGATTCGGCGTTTATCTTCAAGTATTCCGTGCGGCCGCACACGAAGGCCGCGGAGCTCCCTGACGACGTCCCGCAGGCCGCAAAGAAACGCAGGCACGCCGAGCTGCTGGAGCTCCAGAAGAGCATATCTCAATCCCTAAAAAAACATGCAAAAAAAAGGTAATATTATTTTTATAACGGCTATTGTGGCGCTGCTGTTTGTTTACAGCGCAGCGACGGCGCAGGCGGAAGGCGTCCTGGATAAGGCGCAGATCCTGTTTTTACAGAAGCAGTATGTGCAGGCGATTGACGAGTGCGCGAAGGCGGTCAAAGAGCATTCCGATAATCCAGCGATCGTTTCGCAGGCCAACTATCTGACAGGCGCCAGCTACGTCAACCTCTTCGATTTCCTCACCGCCAAAAAGAACTTTCGGGCCATCGTCGATCAGTACAGCGATTCTCCGTATTACGAGGACGCGTATATGGGGCTCGGGGATGTTGAATTCCTTCAGGAGAATTACAGCGAGGCCCTGAAAGTATATGAGCAGTTCCTGCGCATAGATCCGTCTCCCAGGCGTCGTGCGACCCTTTATTTTCGTCTTGCGGAGATATACATGAAGCGAGGCGATCAGGAGTCATTCAAAAAGTATTACGATAAGCTCCAGCAGGATTTTCCGTTGTCATTTGAGGCCAAGGACGCGCGCCGGCTCCAGGAGCCAGGTTCCTACTATACAGTGCAGGTCGGCGCTTTCACCAATTTCGATAATGCGCAGGAATATATCGACCATCTCAAGGCCAAAGGGTACGACGTCTATTCCGTCCTTTGCATGCTGTCCGGCAAAAAGCTGTGCCGGATCCGCATCGGCCGCTACCGGACAGAGAAGGAGGCCGAAGAGGTCAAGAGGAAACTGGAGTCAGACGGTTTTCTGGCTAAGGTTTTTCCTTTGGAATGAATGCGCGCAAGATCAGGATGTAGCGAGGAGGGATTATCAGTCAGCTGGTAATCCCTTTTTCTTATGAAGAAGCATATGGTTGTTTTTATCGTCGGTCCGACTGGTTCAGGGAAGACACAGATAGGGTTGAATCTGTCCAAATATTTGCCCTGTGAATACATCTCTGCGGATTCCATGCAGGTCTATAAAGGTATGGATATTATGACGGATAAGCTGCCTGCGTCTTTGCGCAGGAAGTATCCTTATCATCTCCTGGACGTTATTCCCCCGTCAAAAGAATACAACGTCGCCTCTTTTTGTCTTGCCGCCACCCGGAAGATCAAAGAGATTATCAAAAGAAAGAAGATTCCTGTTGTTGTGGGAGGGACAGGCCTATATGTCCGTTCCCTTATTCATGGGATTTTTGAAGAGAAGGCTTCGGCTAAAGTTCGCTCTTCGCTGGCGCGCCTGGCCGCCGAAAAAGGAAATTCTTTCCTGCATCGGCGCTTGAGCGAGGTGGATCCTTGTGCCGCCGCCCGCATTCATGTCCACGATACTAAAAGACTCATCCGTGCCCTCGAGGTTTTCGAGATGACATGCCGGCCCATCTCGGAGCTTCAGCAGAAAAGACAGGGATTGGCTACGGCTTATGATGTGCGCATCTTCGGCCTGCGCCGGGACCGCGCGGATCTCTATGCCCGCATCGACCAGAGGGTAGATTTTATGGTCCACGGCGGTCTGCTGGATGAGGTCCGGCGTCTCTTGAGGCGCCGTCTGGGCCGGACGGCTTCCCAGTGCATCGGGGTGCGCGAGATGGAGGGTTTCCTCAGAGGGCAATATGGATGGGAAGAGGCCGTGCGGCTCATGAAACGCAACACAAGGCATCTGGCCAAGAGGCAGATGACGTGGTTCCGCCGCGAGCCCGGCATCGTATGGATCGACGTGGTCGCCGACGCAGACCCGGATGCCGTGGCCCGGAACATCTGCGGACGGCTTGCGGTGCCCGGTTTGAAAAGCAGATGATATCGGCGAAAACAGCGCCGGTAAACCCCCGGAATCTTTTTTAAAATCTTTGTCATCGAGTCCTTTGCATTTGGAGAGAACTAAAAATCTCCTTGACAAATTAATCGTTTTATCGTAATATTATGATTATACGATTAATTAGGTTGGGGGCTGGATATCTGCAGGAGTTGATGGGGGGTAAGATATGATGGATTATGCCAAACAAAGCAATCTGTTAAAGGCGCTTGCACATCCCGTGCGCCTCAAGATCGTCGAAGGTCTCTTGTCGAAGGATGAATGTAATGTCGACAGGATGGTCAGGGCCCTCAAATTGCCCCAGTCAACGGTCTCTCAACATTTGGGCATCCTGAGGTCCTGTGGCATCGTCCAGATCCGCAAGGAAGGCGTGAAGGCCTGCTATCGCATCCTGGATGAGAGGGTCAAGGATTTGATCGGGGTCTTGAAGGGGTGAAGGAGGTCGGTATGTTCGAGAAAATGGTCGATTTCGCATTGCGCAGGCCCAAGGTCGTCTTCGGCATCGCGGCGGGCCTGACGCTCTTGGCCTTGCTGCAGTTTTTGCGCGTCAAGATAGATACGGACCCGGAGAATATGCTTCCCCAGAATGAATTTGTCAGGGTCTTTCATCAAGAGGTAAAAAAAGAATTCAGTCTTTATGATTATATCGTTCTGGGTGTGGTCAATGAAAAGGGCAAGAACGGCGTGTTCAATCCGCAGACTTTAGAGAAAGTCTACGGGTTAACCCAGGCCATTGCCAAGATCGACGGCGTCATCGGCTATGAATTGATGAGTCTGGCCAATAAGGACGACATCAGCCAAGGGGGCGCAGGCGAGGTCGTGTTTAAATGGCTGATGGGCAAGCCTCCCTACAGCGCCGCAGATACCGAACATATCAAGGAAAGGGCCATTAAAAATCCGCTTTTCTATAATACTTTGATATCGCAGGATGCCAAGGCTTTGTGTATTTATGTGCCTATCAGAGAAAAAAACATCAGCTATAAAGTCGCCCGAGCCATCCAGCAGATCCTCAAGTCTTATCGGGGGGATGAAAAATATTATCTGACGGGCCTGCCTTTGGCCGAAGACGCCTTCGGTAAAGAGATGTTCGTCCAGATGGGTGTGTCTGCACCCTTGGCGATTTTTGTCATATTCTTGCTGATACTTTGGTTCTTCCGCCATGTCCATCTGGTGCTTATACCTATCTTTATGGCCATGGATGTCGTCATCTTGACCATGGGACTCATGGTGGGGCTTGGTTTTCCTATCCACATCATGAGTTCCATGATTCCCATATTTCTTCTGCCCATTTGCGTTCTGGATTCCATCCATCTATTGAGCGATTTCTTCGAGAACTACGCGGCGATAAAAGATAAAAACAAGACGGCCTTGCATGTCTTGAAGACTCTTTTCATTCCTAACCTGTTTACGTCGATTACAACGATGGCCGGATTTTTCTCGCTTTCCTTTGCGCCCATTCCCCCTATCCAGGTGTTCGGGGTATTCGTGGCCATCGGGGTGGGCGTTGCTTGGTTTGCGACAGTTTTGTTCATCCCGGCGTATGTCGCGGTCATGAAAGAAGAGAAGTTCAAAAATTTCGGTTTGAGCCACGAAGAGCTGAAGGCCGGGGTTCTTTCCAGATTCCTGGTCGGCATGGGTCGTTTGACGTTACGCTATTGGCGCCAGGTCCTCGCCGGGGCCGTCGTGGTCGTCATCATATCGCTGGTCGGGATTTCAAGGATCCAGATCAACGACAATCCGACAAAGTGGTTTGCCAGGCGCCATCCGATCCGCATCGCTGACAGCGTGTTGAACAGGCACTTTGGAGGCACTTACAGCGTCTATCTGGTCTTCGATGCCAAGGACAAGGGGGCGGAGGTCTTTAAGGAGCCCGCCATGCTGTCCTATATCACGCGCCTGCAGAAATATTTGGCCGCAGAAGGTGATGTCGGCAAATCAACGTCTCTGGCAGACGTCGTCAAGAAAGTGCACAGCGAGCTCATGGGGGGTGGAGAGTCGTTTTACACTATCCCCAAGACAAAAGAGGCTGTGGCCCAGTGCCTGCTGTCTTTCGAAGGCTCCCATAAACCCGACGATCTCTTCCATTTCGTCACACCTGATTACGCGAGGCTGAATCTATGGCTGCAGCTGAGGTCCGGGGACAACCAGGTCATGGCCCGCGTGGAACGCAAGACAGAGGCATTCCTCCGGGACAATCCCGCGCCTTTTGAGGTTACGCACAACTGGTCCGGCCTGACATACATCAATATGGTGTGGCAGGATAGGATGGTGGTGGGGATGCTGTGGAATTTCATAGGCAGCTTTATTATTGTGCTGATCATGATGATTATTTTGCTGCGCTCGGTCGTGGCGGGCTTTGTGTCCATGATTCCCATGACGGTCACGATTCTGTTCATCTATGGGGCACTGGGGTGGACGGGGAAAGAATACGATATGCCGGTCGCCGTGCTCTCAGCATTGACTCTGGGTTTGGCCATCGATTTCGCCATCCACTTTATCGAGCGCGCCAAAGCGATCTATGCGGTGCACGGCCGGTGGCCGCAGACCGCCGAGGAGATGTTTCTGACCCCCTACAGGGCTATCTTGCGTAATGCCATCGTGATCTCCATCGGGTTCCTGCCGCTGTTTATTTCACCCCTTGTGCCTTACAATACGGTCGGTTTTTTCATGTTCACGATCATGTTTTTTGCCAGCATCAGCACGCTGTTGATCCTGCCGGCGGTCGTCACGGCCCACCCGGGCGTTATCTTTTACGAAGCCAAGAAAAACTTTTTGAGTACGTGCCCACAGTGTCTCCTGATGTCTTTGGTCGTGGCCGGCGCTGTGGCGTATGTTTTAGTGGCTTATAGCGGTGTGCGTTGGAATGCGGCGACTCTCGTGGCGCTGGCCTGTGTTGTAGCTTTATCGATGGTATGCGCGCTGGTCTCGAGGTCAAAGCAGTGTTTTTTTGTCCAAAAGGGAAAAAAGGAAAAAGAGGGGGCCCTATGAACAAGACGTTGTTTTTTATCGTGGCATGGCTTGGGTTGGGTCTTTGCTCTGCATTTGCGGAGATGAGCGCGGATGATGTGGCGCAAAAGGCAAGCCACATGGCGTATTATCAGGGTAAAGACGGCCGTTCTTCTGTCACCATGGTCGTCATGGACGCCCAGGGGCGGACGCGCGAACGGCAGATGACCATTCTGCGTTTCAATATCCAGGATAACGGCGATCAGAAGTATTACGTCTATTTTCACAAGCCCAACGATGTCAAAGGGATGTCTTATATCGTCTGGAAGCATCCGGACCGCGACGACGACCGTTGGCTGTATCTGCCGGCGTTGGACCTTGTCCGCCGGATTGCGGCTTCAGACAAACGGTCAAGTTTCGCCGGAACGAATTTTCTTTACGAGGATGTCTCTGGTCGCAGCGTCACGCTGGACGCCCACGAGATGCTGCCGGGGGACGACAAATACTATGTGTTGAAAAACACCCCCAAAGACGAAGCCCAGGTCGAGTTCTCCTATTACAAGACATGGGTAGATAAAAATAATTTTATTCCTGTCAAGGCCGAGTACTACGACAAGGCCGGCAAGCTTTACAGGACGATCGAGGCGCTGGAGGTCAAGGATATCCAGGGGCGCCCGACAATCGTCAAGATGAAGGCATCGGATTTAAATTCGGGTGCTTCCACCGTCGCGGAATTTTCAGAAGTCGCTTACGACATCGGGATTAGCGATGACATCTTTACGGAGAGATATCTGCGCAATCCTCCGTCCCAGTGGATTAAAGGTTGAGGCCTATGAGAAGGTTGTTTGCCATAGGGGTTGCAGCTTGCCTTGTGTGGGCAGCGACGGGGAGTCTTGCGTCGGCGGAGTG
>CAZAYJ010000078.1:0-6547 GCA_964489335.1 uncultured Planctomycetia bacterium | reverse complement strand
ACCTTATATGACGCTTCATGTCAACAACGAGAAGGATGCGTCAAATAATTTATTGGAAAATGTGTTCAAAGTCTATGTGGGACTTCAAGATGAGAAAAAATTGAGTGCTGTTGGTTTGAATGCGGAACGCATTGTTAATTTCGGGTTTTTTGATTTGATTGCTAAAGCGATTCAGTTTTTGCTCACAGTCATCCACAGGGTTGTCCACAACTGGGGATTGGCCATCATCCTGGTGACCACGCTCATTTATTTTATTCTGTTTCCGTTATCCTATAAAAGCATGGTCTCGATGAAAAAAATGCAGGCCTTGCAACCGAAGATCGAAGAGCTCAAGATCAAATTTAAAGATAATCCCCAGAAGCTCCAAATGGCGACGATGGAGCTTTACAAAGAAGAGAAGATCAATCCTTTGGGCGGATGTTTCCCGATGCTCTTGCAAATACCTGTTTTCTTTTCGCTTTATCAGCTATTGTTGAGACTTCCGGAATTGAGGGGGGCTGGTTTTCTCTGGATCAAAGATTTGTCTTCGCCGGATAGGCTTATTGCGCTGAGAAATGCGTTGCCTGTGATAGGCAACGAGATCAATCTGCTGCCTCTTTTAATGGCCGGCGTCATGTTTCTTCAACAAAAAGTCTCTATGGCCTCAAGCAATGCCACTGGATCGACGGCAGAACAACAAAAAATGATGGCCATTATGATGCCGGTCGTCTTCGGATTTCTGTTCTACAAGATGCCGTCTGGGCTCGTCTTGTACTGGCTTGTCAATAGCCTGCTCATGCTCATATTTCAATGGAAAATATCAACAACGAAATAGAGGTCGAGGGAAGGACTGTTGAAGAAGCTGTTAAGAAGGCCTCGAGTATTCTCAAGGTCCCCAGAAAGCAGCTTCATATCAAGGTTGTTGCTGAAGAGCAGAAGGGGCTGTTTGGTATGAGTGGTGCTAAGCCTGCAAAAATCCTCGCCTGCGTCATCGCAAAGAACACTAAGAAAAGAGCTTGAAGAGCAACGCGGCGCGTGGTAAGATGTTCCACGTGGAAACATTGTGCAACTGACAACATTGTTCCACGTGGAAACATGATGAGGAATCAAGAAGAACATTATAGGTTGACGGAAGAAAAAAAGGACCTTGATCCGTGGTTTGTTACCGGATTTTGTGACGGTGAGGCTGCTTTTACATTTAGTCGCTCCGGCAACGCGTTCGCTTTATATTTTTCCATATGCCAACGGGAAGACAATAAAGAGGTTCTGGAGAAAATTCGAGATTATTTTGGAGGCAAAGGGAAGATATATATTCGAAAAAAACAATTGCCGACGAGAAATAGCGGCCACACAAAACCAAATGCTTATTACAGAATTTGTAAGCAAGAAGAACTGCTGAAAGTTATTGAACATTTTGATAAATTCCCCATGCAAAGCAAAAAACAAGATGTTTATGGCATCTGGAGAGAGATGGCCATAAATAAAACACAAAAATATTTAAACTGCAACAGCGGCGAGTTCAGGATTTTTTCTGAAAAACTCTCAAACATGAATCTTAGAAGCAGGGCGTTTAAAAAGCATTCCAAGTAATGTCAAAAATCATAGCTGTTTGCAATCAAAAAGGAGGGACAGGCAAGACAACAACGTCAATTAACCTGTCCGTCTATCTCGCCTTAGAAGGCCATCGCGTTCTTTTGATCGATTCTGACCCCCAGGGGAACTCGACGAGCGGGCTCGGGATTGACAAAAACACCATCGAAAAATCCCTCTACCATGTTTTGATCAGCCACGTTGAGGTCAAAGACGTCATCCTCAAGACAAAAGTCGAGAACCTTTTTCTGATTCCTTCTAACATCGATCTCATCGGCGCGGAGGTCGAATTGGTTGAGGAGACCGAGAGAGAGGTTAGATTAAAACGCAGTCTGGAAGCGATCAAAGACAGTTTCGATTACATCACCATAGACTGCCCGCCATCACTCGGATTACTTACCCTAAACTCTTTAGTTGCAGCAACTTCCGTAATTATTCCTGTGCAATGCGAGTATTACGCGCTTGAAGGTTTGGGTCAATTGACCAAAACCATCAACCTTATCAAAGAGAATTTGAATCCTATTCTTCAGATCGAGGGCGTGCTTTTGACCATGGCTGATTTTAGGACAAACCTGACTTCAGAGGTGATCAGTGAAACGAGGAATTTTTTCCGTGATCGCGTTTTCGAAACGATCATTCCGCGCAGCATCCGGTTGTCCGAAGCGCCCGGCTTCGGCAAGTCCATTTATGAATATGACAAGAGTTCTATCGGCGCACAAAAATATGGCGCCCTGGCAAAAGAAGTTTTGGGTATAGGAACGGGGGAGGAAACTCCTTGCGAGCCCCCTTTAGCGGCGGAATCAAATCAGCCGGAGACGGAGAATAGCTAATGGAAAAGAAGGCCTTGGGGAAAGGATTATCGGCGTTGATCTCCGGCGGGCGCTCGGTGGAAGACGTCCTGAAAAAAGAGATCCCGCTTGAAGTCAAGGAGGCATCAGGCCGCGAAGACAAGGGCGTGACTTTCGTCGAGACGGCAAGGCTGGCACCCAACAAGTATCAGCCGAGAACAAACTTCGACGCAGATCAGCTTAAAGAGCTCGTTGCGTCGATCAAAGAGAAGGGAGTTTTGGCGCCTATTCTTGTGCGCCGCAAAGGAGATTCTTTTGAGATCATCGCCGGAGAGCGGCGTTTCCGCGCAGCCGTCGAGCTGAAGCTGCCGCGCGTCCCGGTCGTCATCCGCGATACCTCCGATCAGGAAGCGCTTGTTCTTTCCATCGTCGAGAATATTCAGCGTCAGGAACTTAATCCCATGGAGGAGGCGCAGGCGTTCCAGAGACTCACGAAAGATTTTTCTCTGACCCAGGAAGAAGTCGCGCGCGCCGTCAGCAAGGACCGTTCCACCGTCGCCAATATCCTGCGGCTCCTGACGTTGCCGGCGGAAGTCCAGAAGGCCATTTCCTCCGGGAAGCTTTCTTTCGGCCACGGCAAAGTTTTGCTGGGGCTTGACAGCGTTGCCCAGCAGATCAAACTCACACAGCTTGTTTTATCTAACTCGTTGTCTGTCAGAGAGTTAGAAAACTATGTGGCTTCGATAAAGCCCGTATCTCTTAAGAAGAAGCGAATGGCCAAAGACAAGGATCCCTATATCGCGGATATAGAGAATCAGCTGCAGCGCATCCTGGGAACAAAAGTGCGAATAGTGGCGTCGAAGAAGCGGGGGCGGATTCAGATTGAATATTATTCCGACGAGGATCGCGAAAGGATTCTGAATATTTTGAAGAAGCAGGGATAGGCAGAAGCGGCCTAATATCATTAAAGTCCTAAAAAGCGAGGATGGAATGGAGACGCAGGCAACACTGATTTTGATCAAGCCCGACGGGTTGAAGCGATCGCTGACAGGGAACATTCTGACGCGGCTGTCTGAGACAAAGCTTGAGATTGTCGCGGCCAAGATGGTGCGGGTTTCGCGCGAGCTGGCTGCGGAGCATTACCGGCATCTGAAAGACAAGCCTTTTTTTGAGGACGTTCTGCGCTACCTGATGGGGGAGTTTCATGACCGCCGCAAGGTCATGGCGTTGATTTACTGGGGGGAGGGGGCTATCGCCAAATGCCGGTCCCTTGCCGGCGCCACAAACCCTGAAGAGGCCGACTCTGTTTCCATCAGAGGGTCTTTCGGCCGCATCACGACGCGCGGCGTCTACGAGAACGTTGTCCACGTCTCGGCGATCCCTGAGGACGCGGAGCGTGAGATTAAGCTGTGGTTTGACCCCGATGAGATTATCGTGGATCTTTACCCGACGAGAACAGTCGTTGAAACAAAAGAGAAAAGGGCGTGGCTATGATCGTCAGCATGACAGGGTTCGGGCAATCTCAGGCCGAGAAGAAGGGGGAGCGGTTTATCGTCACGATCAAATCGCTGAACCATCGCTATTGCGAGACGCAGTTCCATCTGCCGCCGGCCTTCGAGCACCTGGAAGGCGATTTTCGTGCGCGCATTTTGAAAAAGATCAAGCGCGGGCGCCTGACGGTATCAGTAACGCACATCAACGAAGCGGTCGAAGACATCGTCTTGAACGAAAAGCTCGTCGATAAATACTACAGGGTTTTGGAAGGTCTGGGGCGCAGGCTCAAGCTGGGCGACCACATCAGCGTCTCGTCGCTCGTCGCCCTGCCGGGTGTTTTGAGTTACCGCAAGGAAGACCTGCGTTTCCGCGAGAAAGAGGCTCTACTGACGGGGGCGCTCAACGACGCCCTGGCCCGTCTCGTCGAGATGAAGCGGCGCGAGGGCGCGGCCTTGCGCAAAGACCTTGAGCGGTGCATCAAGGCGATCGGCGCAAAAATGGTGGCGATCAGAAAACAGGTTCACGACGGCATCGAAGCTAACCGCAAGGTGATGACCCCTGATGAGCTGGAGAGCTTTTTGAGAGGGACGGATGTCGGTGAGGAGATGGCGCGCATCGATTTTCATCTCAGCAGTTTCCAGAAGCATATCCGGATGAGCGGCCCCAAGGGCAAAATCCTGGATTTTATCGCGCAGGAGCTCCAGCGCGAGATCAATACGTTGGGCGCCAAGGTCCAAGAGAAACACGTGGCGTATCAGGTGGTTATGATCAAGGATCAGATCGAAAAGATCCGCGAGCAGGTGCAGAATGTCGAATAAAATCCGTCGGGCGCTGAGGGTTTGGGTCGTCTCAGGTCCGTCGGGTTCAGGCAAGACGACGTTGTGCGCGGCGTTGTTGCGGGATCCTTTCTGGAAAAAACGTCTGATGCGCTCTGTTTCCGTGACGACGCGGCCCTTGCGGCCGCAAGAGCGGCAGGGCCGGGATTATACCCGGATCTCCGAAGCGGCCTTCTTGGGTCTGTTGAAGAAAAAGGCCTTTTTGGAATACGAGAAGATATTCGATGCCTATTACGGGACGCCGCGGGCGGTCTTGGCCCAGGCCGCTCGCCAGCGCAAGGACGTTTTGCTCTGCATTGATGTCAAGGGGGCTCAGACGGTGCGCCGCAACCTGGGACGCGCGCGCGTGACGTCGATCTTCGTCGTGCCGCCGGACATCGAGGCGCTCAAACAGCGTCTGTGCCGACGGTCGACCGAAGACAAAAAAGACATAGAAAAAAGGCTTAAGCGTGTTAAAATAGAGCTTTCTCATATGAGGCAATATGACTACATTGTCGTTAATGACGTCTTCGATGAGGCGCTTAATCAGTTGAAGGCCATCTTGGCGGCAAAGTCATGCGAAGTCGCCGGACGGACGAATAAGTTCGGCCGCCTGGCGGGGCTCGCGAGAAGGTGAGCGGCCCGGTGCCTCGCGTCTGTCCGGCTTTGCCTCTGACAGGTCGAGACAGGCAGGCGCCGCAGCCAAACTTTTGGTGTCGGGAATAAGGAGGAATATGTCTTACGTACCATTGGAACGTCTTATCGATAAGAGCCAAGGCAGCATGTTCAAGCTGGTGATATTGGCTTCCAAAAGGGCCCTGGAGTTGGCGGAAGGTTCGCCTAAGCTCGTCGAGGCATTGCCGGATACCAAGGTTACGACGCTGGCGATGCTGGAGATTGCGGATAACAAGGTCGAGATGGGGAAGCCCAAGGCTGAGGAGAAATGAAACAGGCGAAGCGCATTGTCCTGGGGGTGACGGGCAGCATCGCGGCATACAAGGCAGCAGAGATCGCAAGTGCTCTCGTGCGTTCGGGTGCGTGCGTCCATGTCGTCATGACGCGCGAGGCCGAAGAATTTGTGACGCCCTTGACGATGCAAACACTGTCGCGCAACAAGGTGTATCGCGGGATGTTCGATATGCCCGAAAGCTGGGACGTCGAACACGTGGCGTTGGCTGACCAGGCTGACCTGGTTCTGATCGCACCGGCCACGGCCAACATGATCGGCAAGCTTGCTGCAGGGATCTGCGACGATTTTTTGAGCTGCATCGTGACGGCCACAAAGGCCCAGGTCCTTTTGGCCCCGGCGATGAACGACGGGATGTACCGCCATCCGATCGTGCAGGAGAACATCGCAAAACTTAAAAAGATCGGCTACGCGTTCATCGGTCCCCGCGAAGGCCGCCTGGCCTGCGGCCGGGACGGGGCGGGCCGCATGTGTGAGCCGCAAGAGATCGTGGCGGCGGCTTTAGGCCTGTTTCAAAAAAAGCATTGATGGCGTGGTAGCCAAGTGGTAAGGCAGCGGTCTGCAAAACCGCTATTCGCCGGTTCGATCCCGGCCCACGCCTTTGAAAATTTGCTTCGGGCATTCTATCTCCCATCAGCCCTTCTCGGCATGCCGCATGGGGGATGCATAGAATTGCCGGGATGATGAAATTGGCAAACATAACGGACTTAAAATCCGTCGGCCGCAAGGCCTTGAGGGTTCAAGTCCCTCTCCCGGCACCAAACCAGATTAGAGTGGAAGACCCTCGGATTAAGATGTAAGATAGGTCTGAAGGGGTTTTTGCCGGTTTTTGATAATGTAGTTTTCGGGCGCGTAGCTCAGTTGGTTAGAGTACTTCCTTGACATGGAAGGGGTCACAGGTTCGAGTCCTGTCG
>CAZAYJ010000077.1:0-6590 GCA_964489335.1 uncultured Planctomycetia bacterium | reverse complement strand
CCCTGCCCTGGCTTTGGCGGCGATATCCGGCGCCTGGATGGCCAATCTGACAATCCGTGCTCCCTGATAATCCGCCAAGACATCTTTGTCTAAAATCTTCATTGATTTTATCTGTCTCTGTTACCATTCATGCGTGTCTTTCGGGGACTATGTAAAAAAAAGACGTCCCCAGAAGATCATATGGACGCCTTTGTCTCATATTACTCCGCACGCATAAACCTATATAAACACTTTCAGAAGGATATAATGTTATATCCGTTTATCCTTCCTGTCAATATTTTTTCTTCGCAAACTACGAAGGGTTCAATTTTCCTTTTTCAATTTTTCCGGATGGTGCTTGACGACTTCCGCCTGGACAAGATAGATAACGTCCTCGGCGATGTTGGTGGTATGGTCGCAAATCCGCTCCAGGAACCTGGCGATCAGAAGCAGCTGGACGGCCCTTGGCGCCGAAGAAGCGTCTTTCACCATATAGTCATTGACAAGTTCCTCGTGAATCAGGTTCCTTAATTGATTAGCCTCGGGCTCGGACGACAAGACCTCGCGGGCCAGCACAATATCCGCTTTCACGAAAGCATCGATCGCCGTCTTGACCATTTTCTGCGCCACGGCAGCAAGCTTTGGAATATCGACAAGGGGCTTCAACAACGGCCTGTCCGCCAGCTCGAGGGTCCGCTGGGCGATATCCACCGCTATATCCGCGATGCGCTCGAGCTCCGTATTAATCTTCATCCCCGTTGTGATGAAACGAAGGTCTTTGGCCATGGGTTGGTAACGCGCGATGAGATCAATACACCTCTCGTCTATCGCCAGCTCCAGCCGGTCCACGAGGGCATCGTTATCGATGACGCTTTTAGCCATGGCCTGGTCCCGGTCTTTCAGCGCTTCAACGGATTTATAGATAGCCTCTTCAGCCAGGGCGCCCATCCTGAGGATGTCTTCGTTCAATCCTTTCAGCTCCTGATCAAAATGTCTTTCCATTTTTCGGCCTCGCTTTCATTGCTTCATCAACCATATCTGCCCGTAATATAATCTTCCGTGCGCTTGTCCTGCGGCGCCGTGAACAACTGGTCCGTCCTGCCGAATTCAATCAGCTCGCCCAAAAGCATAAATCCAGTATCATCCGAAATCCTCGCCGCCTGTTGCATATTATGGGTGACTATTATTATAGTATAATTATTTTTCAACTCGCGCATTAATTCCTCGATACGCGCCGTGGCCTGCGGGTCCAGAGTCGAACAGGGCTCGTCCATCAGGAGCACATCCGGCCTGACGGCGATCAGCCTGGCGATACATAACCTCTGCTTCTGCTCCAGGGACAACGACAAAGCCGGGCTGGAGAGTCTGTCTTTCAGCTCGTCCCACAAGAGGACGTCTTTCAAGCTTTTTTCTACGATCCCGTCAAGCTCATCCCGCGTGACGCCGTCGCCGTGGATCCTCTCGCCGAAAACGATGTTCTCATACACGGACAACGGAAATGGATTCGGACGCTGGAAGACCATCCCTACCTTTTTGCGCAGTGCGACGAGGTCCGCATGGAAACCAAGAATGTTTGTATCGTCGATCAGAACCTCCCCTTCGGCACGAACGCCCTCAATCAGATCGTTCATACGGTTGAAGACCCGCAGTAACGTCGACTTGCCGCAGCCGGACGGACCGATGATGGCCGTGATTTTCTTCGGCTCGAAAGAAGCGTTGACGCCCTTGAGCGCCTGAAAATCACCATACCAGAGGTTAAGATTCCTGGTTACTATCTTAGCCATGGCATCACCCAAATTTCCCGCTGATGTAATCGTTCGTGCGCTGGTCTCGGGGCGCCGTAAAGATCTTATCGGTCCTGTCGATCTCTACAAGCTCGCCGCTTAAAAAGAAGGCCGTCTTGTCCCCCACACGCGCCGCCTGTTTGACGTTATTCGTCACCAGGACGATCGTGTATTTCGTTTTGAGTTGGACCATGGCGTCTTCCACCTTGGCCGTTGAGATAGGATCGAGCCCCGAGCAGGGCTCGTCAAAAAGGATCACCTCCGGCTGAACCGCCAGGGTCCTTGCGATACATAGACGCTGCTGCTGGCCGCCGGATAATTTAAAAGCCGACTCATCCAATCTGTCCTTGACCTCTTCCCAAAGATAGCCCTGCCGGAGCGCCTCCTCCACTTTTTCTTCCAGCGTCTTTTTGTTTTTGACACCCTGCATCCTGACGCCGTAGGCGACGTTGTCGAAAACAGACAACGGCAAAGGCAGCGGGAGGGCAAACACCATACCGATTTTTCTGCGCAATGTCTCGATATCCAAACTATGGGTGTCTCTACCTTCCATCTGTATGGCCCCCGACATCCTGAACGACGCATGAAAGTCGTTGAGACGGTTGAGGGTGCGCAAAAACGTCGTTTTCCCGCTATTGGAAGGTCCTATTACGCTCAGAATCTCGTGGGCCTGGATATCCATATCTACCCGCTTGATCGCATGGACAGAACCAAACCACACATCGAGGTTGCGGATCTCAAATTTTACCCCGCCGTGGATCTGTCTTTCGGCCCCTACCAAAGAATGCGACTCTGATATTTTATTCCTGAAAGGATTCACCATTTTTTCTTTTTCCTGAATTTGGTACGGATGACGATGGCGATAAGGTTCATAACAAGAACAAGCGCCAGAAGGACAAAGGCAGTCCCGTACCTGATCTTTTCATCGACATTGGGCACCTGGGTCGAGATCACATAGAGATGATACGGCAGCGCCATGGCCTGGTCGAATATGGAATGCGGTAGCTGGGGCAGATAAAAGGCGGCGACCGTAAAAAGGATCGGCGCCGTTTCCCCAGCTGCCCTCCCTAGACCCAGGATCGTCCCTGTCAGGACGCCGGGAATGGCGTTAGGCAAAACAATGTGGCGGATGGTCTGCCATTTACTTGCACCTAAAGACAGGCTCACTTCGCGAAAAGACGACGGCACGCTCTCCAGGGCCTCGCGCGAAGCCGTGATGATGATCGGCAAAATCATGATTCCCAGGGTCAGCGATCCCGAAAGGATGGATGCGCCGAACTTAAAAAAAACGACAAAAAGGGCCAGGCCAAAAAGCCCATAGACGACCGACGGCACGCCGGCCAGGTTGACGATAGCCAGTTTGATGAGACGGGTCAAAAGGTTCTCCCTGGAATATTCGCTCAAATAGATGGCCGCCAGCAGCCCTATCGGTAAGGCAAAAACAATCGCCCCCGCCACAAGATAGATGGTGCCGACGATCGCAGGGAATATCCCTCCGGCACGCATGCCCTGCCGGGGGATATCCGAAAGAAACTGCCAGTTGATGGCCGGCAGGCCCTTTTGGATGATGATGACGACGATAAACCCTACGGGCACAACAATCAAAAGGGTAGCCAATAACAAAAATAAAAAAGCGATTTTCTCTGTGCGGCGCGGATTCTTCATGATTGTTTTTTATGCAAACATAGATCAGCTGTGACGTTAATGGCAAAACTGATGACGAAAAGCACGATGCCGATGGCAAACAGGGCGAAATAATGCTCGCTGCCCACAACGGCCTCCCCCATTTCGGCGGCGATGGTCGCGGTCAACGTCCGCACGGGCACAAGAAGACTGTGAGGGATCACCGCGGCATTGCCCGTGATCATCATCACAGCCATGGTCTCGCCGATCACGCGGCCTATCCCCAGCATGACCGCCGCCAGAATTCCGCTCGATGCCGCCGGCAGCATGACCCTCCATATCGTCTGCCAATGCGTCGCTCCGAGCGCGAAGGCACCCTCTTTGTACGTCTTGGGCACGGAATACAGCGCGTCCTCCGCGATCGAAACGATCGTCGGCATAGCCATAAACGCCAGCATGATGGAACCCGAAAGCGCCGTCAGTCCTGTCGGCAGATGGAAGACGTTTTTGACCATGGGCACGAGGGTTACCATCCCGATGAACCCTAAAACGACGCTCGGGATGGCAGCCAAAAGCTCTATCCCCGCCTTGAGGACTTCCCTTATTTTAAGAGGCGCGACCTCGGCGATATAGATGGCGCAACCGACGCCGATGGGAATAGAGATGACGGCCGCTCCGACAGTCACCAACAAAGAACCAAGGATCAAAGGAAGGATCCCCAGCTGGGGCGGATCAGAGATGGGATACCAGTTCTTGCCGAACAGGAACGCCAAAGGACCCGTGACCTTGAACAGGGCCAAACCTTCCTTGAGCAAAAAAAGAAAAATCAGAATCACAAAAAAGATGGACGCCAGGCCGCAGAGAAAGATCAGCTTTTCGATTACGAATTCCTTGAATTTACGCATGGCGCACCTGACGGAGCAGACGGACCACCCTATCTGCTGATGGGGACAAAGTCCGTTTGCAACACAATCTCCTGGCCGTTGTTGGAAAGACAGGCATCCACAAACTTCTTGACAAGCCCCTGCGGCTGGCCGTTCGTATAGAGAAACAGCGGACGGGATATCGGGTACTTTCCGTTGACGATATTCTCGATGGTCGGGGCCTCATAGACCGAGGCAGCGTCCTTGGCGACCATGACCGGTTTCTGTTTAGGCGAAATATACCCCATGCCGTAATAGCCAATCGCCGAGGGGTTCCCCGCCACCTCATCAGCGATGGCCTGGGAAGAAGACAAAAGCAGGGCGCTTGGCGTAAACTCTTCTTTGCTGTCAGGGTCGCCCTTCCTGAGAACGTGCTCCTTGAAGTAAACGTGTGTTCCGGAATTGACCTCGCGGGAAAGAACTACGATCTTCTTGTCCTCTCCTCCCACGTCTTTCCAATTCGTGATTTTGCCGCTAAAGATCTGCGCCAGCTGATCCAGGGTCAGCCGCCCCACCGGATTGGCCGGGTTGACAACAACAGCCAGCCCGTCAAGGGCCACTTTGATCTCGTTAGGATCGATGCCTTTCTGCTTCGCCAAAGCCACTTCCTTGTCTTTGATGTTTCTTGAGGCCATGGCAATATCGCAGGTTCCGCTGATAAGGCTGGAGAATCCTGTGCCGGAGCCGCCGCCTGTCACCGCCACAAAATCTCCAGGGTTCTCCTGCATATACGCTTCGGCCCAAGCCTGTCCCAGGTTTACCATCGTATCCGATCCTTTGACCTGGATGGAATTTTTATCTTTTGCCGCGGAAGCCGGCGCAGCAAGCAAAAACACCATAAATAATAAGCCGATCTTTTTCATCATCTCCTCCTTCTTTTATTTTTATTATAAGGGTCTATATTATACCTTTATTAAATCCATGTTAAATCTGTGTAAAATAAAAAACCTCCCCTTGCAAAAAAGGAAAGGATTTTTGCCCAGAAATTACAACGATATTATTTATTGCCGTTATTATTTTTTAATTTTTCTGCGTGATGCTTCACCACCCTGGCTTTCACTCGATAGATCGTGTCCTCAGCTATGTTCGTCGCATGATCACAGATACGCTCCAGGTGCCTGGCGATCAAAAGCAAAAGCACAGCTCTTCGGATTGTCGCCGGGTCCTTCAACATATAATCCTCGATCAGCTCATTCTGGATACAATTCTTTAAACGATCAGCCTCGTTGTCCATCAAGATCACCTTAGTCGCCAAATCGATATCCAGGGCGATGAACGAACCGATGGCCTCCCTGGTCATCGTCTGGGCCAATGCCGTCAGCCTGGGAATATCAACCAGCGGCTTGACAAGCGGCTGGCCGCCTAATTCAATGACTCTTTGGGCGATATCTACAGCCAGATCCGCCATGCGCTCCAAATCCGTGGCAATCTTCATCGCCATGGCGATAAACCTTAAATCTCCCGCCACGGGCTGTTTCAACGCCAAGAGATCCAGACACTGCTCGTCAATGGCCAGCTCTGCCTCGTCAATCCATTTGTCGTCGGAAATAACTTTTTTTGCCATCGGTACATCCTGCCCTTTGAGGGCCTCGACGGACTGACGAACAGCCTCTGAGACCAAATCGCCCATGTGCCGCATGTCCTCTTTGAGACGGTTAAGTTCCTCGTCGAAATATCGCCCCATAACCCATCCTTTCCCGGCTTAACTCACTGCCTTGATAAAATCCTTAACTTTCTTCTTTATGTCATCCCTGACTTTACGGAAAAAAGCAACGCCGCTGCCGCTTGGGTCCGCAATCTTCCATTCCATATGCCTGGAGGCGGGAACGTACGGACACACGTCTTTGCAGCCCAATGTGATCACATAGTCAAAACAAGTGGCGGGAAGAGACTCAAACCCCTTGGATTGCTGAGAGGAGATGTCGATGCCGACTTCCTGCATCACCTTGACAGCCTTCGGATTCACGTGACCAGACGGCCGGGAGCCTGCGCTATAGACATCAAAATCACGACTGGCAAGGCTACGAGTAAAACCCTCTGCCATCTGGCTGCGGGCTGAATTTTCTACGCATAAAAATAGCACTCTTTTCTTGACCATGACTATCCAAACCTCCCGGTGATATAGGCTTCCGTCCTTTTGTCTTTAGGGGCCATAAAAATATGCTGCGTGTCTCCCATTTCGACAAGCTCTCCTGAAAGAAAAAAAGCCGTTTTATCGGATACTCTCGCCGCCTGCTGCATGTTGTGAGTGACGATCACGATCGTATAATCTTTCTTCAGC
>CAZAYJ010000076.1:0-6667 GCA_964489335.1 uncultured Planctomycetia bacterium | reverse complement strand
CGGAGGCGGAAGGATTCGAACCCTCGGTGGACTTGCGCCCACAACGGTTTTCAAGACCGCCGCATTCAACCGCTCTGCCACGCCTCCGAAAAATTTTCTGACAAAGAAAATTTGCGGTTATCGGACGGCCCGCACTTCAAACAGCTGTCTGAACGACGCCGTATAGATCGCCCCGGCCTTTTGTCCCGCAGACTTCATGAAATCCGTGAAATAAAAATCGACCGTCAACACATTGAAGGCGGCGCCGACGATCATGATATTGATGATGTAAATAGCGAATATCGCAAAAAAATAATTCTCCTTGAGCCAGCCAGCCTGTTTGCCTTTGAGGGCATTGGCCGTCATGACCAGATGCATCGTGAGCGCAAAGGCGGCGACGAAGACGAAACATCCAAAATATTCTTCGAGCTGCGGCCAGATCTTGCACGCCGCCATATAGATGACGAAAGTCAGGATGGTAAATATCGGGATGCAGAAACCCGCCACCTTGAAAAAAGGCGCCACAAAGCCGATGGCCGACTCCGCGATTTTCTTTCCCGTATCGAAGACCTGGGCCGGCTGATAGAGAAGAATATGCAAAACGAGATACATGACGACGCCCCATCCGAATGCCGACGGGATGGGCGCCGGCGCCAGACTCAGGGCGTTCCAGAAAGCAGCCGTGATGCCGATCACGAAAGGCAACAACAAAATTGCCAACAACAACTTCAAAACAGCGAGGATCTAATCTTTCAATTTTTTCAAGGCCTCCCATATATGGACGCAGGACATCGGGGACGAGGATGCTGCCGTCCTTTTGCTGGTGGTTTTCGATGATCGCGATGACGGTCCTGGCCATGGCCACACCGGAACCGTTGAGTGTATGGACATACTCAAGCTTCTTGGTCTCTTTATTCCTGAAACGGATATTGGCGCGCCGGGCCTGGAAGTCGCAGAAATTCGAACAGCTCGACACCTCCAGCCACTTGTCCAGGCCGGGGGCATAAGCCTCCAGGTCATAGCACTTGGTTGCCGCAAAGCTGATGTCGCCCGACGCCAGCAGAACGACCCGATACGGCAGCCCCAGCGCCTGCAGGACGGTCTCGGCATTGCCGACGAGCTTCTCCAGTTCGTCGAAAGAATCCTGCGGCTTGACGAATTTTACGAGCTCGACTTTGTCAAACTGATGCACGCGCACGAGGCCTTTGGTATCTTTGCCGTAGGAACCCGCCTCCCTGCGGAAACACGGCGTATAGGCGGTGTAATACACAGGCAGGGCGCTCTCCTCAAGGACCTCGTCGCGGTGGATATTGGTAACGGGGACTTCGGCCGTCGGGATAAGGAAAAGATCGTCATCCTTAAGGCGGTACATATCCTCCTCAAGCTTCGGCAATTGCCCTGTTCCCGTCATGCTGGCGCGGTTGACCAAGGCCGGCGGCCACATCTCCCTGTAGCCATGCTTCGACGTATGCAGGTCGAGCATAAAATTAATCAGCGCCCTCTCCAGTTTCGCTCCCAACCCCTTAAAAAGGACGAAGTTCGACCCGGAAAGCTTGGCTCCACGGGCAAAATCCACAATATCCAGATACTCGCAGAGCTCCGTATGGGAGCGCGGCTTAAAATCAAATGTCCTCGGCTGGCCCCACTGCCGGACAATCTGGTTGTGCGAAGGATCGCCTACAGGGACCGATGCGTGGACGATGTTAGGAATAACCAAAAGCAGTTTCTCCAGGGACTCTTCCGTCCGGCGCAGGCCCGCCTCACAGGCATCGATACGGCCGGCAACGTCTTTCATTGTGGCGATCGTCGGCTTAGGGTCTTTCCTTTCCTTGAGGAGCATGGTGATGGCATCGTTGGCTTCGTTCTTCTGGCGGCGCAGATCATCAAGTTCTGACAGAATGCGACGGCGCTCTTCATCCAGCTTCAAAAGGTCGTCTAAGTTTAATCTCAAGCCGCGCTTTTCCAGCGATCCCCTGACAAGGTCCGCGTTATCCCGGATGAAACGGATATCTAACATTTATTCTCCTGTGGCTTTGAACTTCTTTAAGGTGTCTTGGATGATGGAGGCCGGTTTGTCGGCATCGAGAAGACCGCAGAAGACGATCTCGGCTTTCTCAAAACCAGGGACGCCTACGCTCCCCGTGCCCGGCGTAAAAATCTTCAAACTCCAGATCCCCAGCCCTTGCTCGATGATATTCTGGTTGACCTCGACATCAGTGATCTTGTGAAAAGGCACGCTGCGGCGCCGGCGCACAAAGATCCCGCCCTCGAAAACGCACCGCTGACTCGTCACCGTGTAATGGAATGTTCTAAGAAGGTGATGGTAATAAAACAAAGCACAGACCAGGACCACGGGAACGACAAAAATCAGGACAGAAGGAACAAGATAGAAAGTCGGCGCTTTCATATGATGTGCGGCGGCATAGATAACACAGGCGACGACGGTCAGGTAAGCGACGATCCCGCTTATCAACGCAGACATGAGAAGAACCCTTGTGAAAAACCACATCACATAGATCTTCTTTTCGGGCCTTCCTACCCACAAGACCTGCTCGCCTTCCTGCAGCACAAAAGCCATATCTCCTCCTTACCCTTTAATAACTCCCAAAGGTCGCATCCGGCAGACACGCCTGGCGATGCCGGCGTTGTGCACGACGCCGACGACGTCATTGACGTCTTTGTACGCACTGGGGGCCTCTTCCACGACCGTCCCGTGCCCAGACGCCATGACCACGATGCCTTTGGCCTCAAATTCCTTCATCAATGCGCGGAAATCCACGACCCTCTTGGCCTCGTGCCTGGACCTGAGGCGCCCGGCGCCATGGCATGTCGAGCCAAATGTCTCCTCCATCGATCTTTGAGTCCCGACGAGCAGATAAGAATTGCGCCCCATATCGCCGGGAATAATCACCGGCTGGCCGATCTGCCTGTATTTCTCAGGGACAGCCGGATGCCCGGGCCCGAAGGCGCGGGTCGCCCCCTTACGGTGCACGCACAACGCGCGTTCTTCGCCCTTGACGCGATGCGTCTCGATCTTGGCGATATTGTGCGCCACGTCATAGACGAGGCGCATCCCCAGCTTCTGCCACGAAGAGGCAAAGACCTTCTCAAAAACCTGGCGCGCCAGATGCATCAGGCACTGACGGTTGTTCCAAGCGTAATTTGCCGCAGCGCGCATCGCCGCAAGATAGTCTTTTCCCTCGGGCGACTCCACGGGCGCGCATGCCAATTGCCTGTCAGGCACGCGGATATTGTACTTATCCAGACAGGCGTTCATCGTTTTTAAAGAATCGTCGCAAACCTGATATCCAAACCCCCGGGAACCGGAATGAATCATCACCATGACCTGGCCTTCGGCCAGACCCAGCGCATCCGCCGCATCCCTGTCGTAGAGCTGATCAATAGCCTGGACTTCCAGAAAATGGTTGCCAGACCCCAGGGTGCCCGATTGCTGTCTGCCGCGCGCATACGCCCTGTCGGAAATCTTCTCGGGGTCTGCCCCGGCCATCGCCCCGCGCTCCTCGGTAACTTCCAGGTCGTCTTCCGTGCCGTAGCCTTTAGCAACAGCCCACCCCGCGCCTTTGACAAGGATCTCTTTTTCTTCCCGCGCGGTCACGCGGATATCTCCCTCAGAACCGACGCCGGAAGGCACCGCGCGGAATAAACCGGCAACCAATTCCTTAAGATACGGCCTGACATCTTTCTCAAAAAGATCCGTCCTCACCAGCCGTACGCCGCAATTGATATCATAGCCGACGCCGCCTGGAGATATCACGCCTCCTTTTTCGATATCCATGGCCGCGACGCCGCCGATGGCAAACCCGTACCCCCAATGGATATCCGGCATTCCGAAAGATGCCTTAACGATACCAGGAAGAAACGAAACATTCGCCACCTGCTCGGCGGCCTTATCGTGGCGGATGTCCTTCAGTAACTTCTCATCCGCATAGATGATGCCGTCGACGCGCATGCCGGCTTTATAAGTCCTGGGAATACGCCAGCGGTAATCATCAATCTTCTCTAAAGGACCTTCCCAGACTTGAGACATAAATCAGAGCTCCATTACACGTCAAAGATCACATGGGCCTGCCAGTGGTTCCGCACTTTCTTGACTTCCAGCTCATGATAGGTGACGGCCTTGATCTCGTCTTTGACGGTATAATACTCCCCGTCGAAAGCATCGAACAAGACAAAGGCCCTCATGTCCCTGTCGCCCATCTCGATAGCCTTGATGCGGACCAAGACCAGATGCTCAACGGCATAGCAGAAAAGAAGTTCATCCAGCCAGGCCTTCAGCAGGTCCTCAGATGCCTCCCCGCAGACGGAGATCTCTTTTTCCGTCAATGCTGCCCCCCGCCTGTTTTTGGTCTTCTCCAGAAGGACCGCAAACATCGCCAAGGCCGCTGACTCAAAAAGGTCTCTCAAAGACCGGCCGAAGACACATACGGCAACATCCGCCGTATGTTTTAAAAATTCATATCTTTTCATCTGACAAGCAGTTATCTGTCATCTTGCGTCCGGTGTTTCCAAGAGTTAATCTTATCAATAAAACAAAAAGGCGTCAATCTTCTCTGTCGGCCTGGAAATCAAGATGCCTGCGCAGATCGCGGTAGGACGAAAAGACGAAATCCGCCTCTTTAAGAAAAACCTGACCAAGCGAAGTCTCGAGCGCGACGCACGCCAACCCGGCTTTCTTTGCGGAACGGATGCCGAACGGCGCATTCTCGATGACAACCGCATCTTCAGGTCTAATATGCATCTTCTTGAGGGCCCGCAGATAAGGCTCGGGGTGCGGCTTGCCATGCTTTACCTCATCCCCCATCACAGAAACGGCAAACCTTTTTAAAAAACATTTCGAAAGGATTTCTTCAACCTCGTGCCTCGCCGTCCCTGTTACCAAAGCGGCGGCAATGCCCCTATGATGCAGATAGCGCAAGAAACCTCTGGCGCCGCGGATAAAACGTTTACGGACGATCTTCTTAAAAATCTTTTCTTTCTCGGCGAGGATACGGCGGGCCCTGGCTTCGTCCAAAGGGATGCCGCGCTCGGCAAAAATCTCCCTGATCGTCCTGCATCCGGACTGCCCCTCCTTGCGGTATATCTCTTCCCGAGTCACCCTGAATCCTTCTGTCGCATAGATCCGGCGCCAGGCGCGAAAATGGTAAGACATGGTGTCCGTAATGACGCCGTCCATATCAAATATAACTGCCTTAACCTTAATCGTTTTCATGGGGTGATAATCCGATGCGTGTTTTTCGCCCGGGATGTCGTTTTTTTGCCTGCTTTCGCGGTTTGCTCCGAGCCGGTCTGATATTATGAAGGGTCATGGTTTTGGCGCCGGCGGCCAGCATTTGAAGGATCGCCTCCTCTGAATCCTGCGGCTTCAAATTCACGCCTTTTGTCGCATCCAAGAGGACATAGACCTTGTAACCGTATTTCAAAGCATCCAGCACGGAATACTTGACGCAATAATCCGTTGCCAAGCCGCCGACATAAAGCTCTGTCACTCCGAATATCTGCAGGAGATGATGCAACTCTTTATTGTTATGGTCGTAAGCATGAAAAGCGGAGTAGCTGTCCCTGTCGGGATCCATCCCTTTTGAAAGGATGATCGCCTCTTTCGGCAACCTCAAGCCGGGATGAAAGGCCGCGCCTTTCGTATCATGGACGCAATGTTTGGGCCAGATACCGCCATACGCCCTGAAATGATTCGTCTTTTTCGGATGCCAGTCGCGCGTGATAAAGACGGGCAATTGGCGCTGTGCAAAACTCCTGACATAAGCATTGACGGCGGGGATAATCTTATCCCCGTCTTTAATCCCCAGGGCGCCGCCCGGACAAAAGTCGATCTGCGGGTCTGCAATCAGAAGCGCTTTTTTAAGTTTTAGCATCCTCACTCTTCCTCGCCAAAAGATACAAAAGATCCGAAAGCCTGTTGAGATAAATCAAGACATCTTTGTTCTTGAGCTGCTTTTTTTTCAAAAGACTGACGGTCCGGCGTTCCGCGCGGCGCGCAATCGTGCGCGCCACATCCAGGCAACTGGAGACAAGGCAGGAGCCCGGGAGAGAGAAACAGAAATTTTTCTTTTTGGATCGGGATTCCAAAATCGCGATTTGACACTCAAGCCGTCCGGCGTCCTTTTTCTGAACACGTTTTTTGAGCCTGGCAAGAAAACCGGGGGCTGTCGCTACTTCTGCAGCTATCATCACGATGTCTTTCTGCACGGCTTCAATCCAGGCGCGGCTCTGCTTGTCTTTAAGCAGACTTTTAGCAACCCCCAAAAACGAAGAAAGCTCATCGAGGGCCCCGCAAAGTTCAACCCGCGGATGGTCTTTAGAGACCATGCCCCCGAAATACAAGGACGTTTTTCCCTTGTCGCCCTTTTTTGTGACGATTCCCATACGTATCATCCTTACATCTTGCAAATAAATAAGTTAAGCTTCATATGCGTTCCTATTATACACGAAACCCCTCCCCTTGAAAACGCTTTCTTTTTATGTTAGATTTTTGATAGCCACGGGCCTCTGAAACACGCAGGACAACAAAGGAGGTTAACGTGGCTGATTTATTCAACAGGGTGGCGGGCATGGATAACAGCTGGCAGGAACGGCGCAGATTCCGCAGACTCAAGATCAACTGTCCTGTCGAATACCGCTTCTTTAACGGCAGCCGCTACAATCAAAGCGT
>CAZAYJ010000075.1:0-6774 GCA_964489335.1 uncultured Planctomycetia bacterium | reverse complement strand
TGTATTTGACAAGAAAATTCAAAAATACGCTGGAGACAATCAGGGACGCACAGCGGCAAAGGAAAGTTGACCCGGCCAAACTTCATCTGCCGGACTTCGACTTAAACTTATTGGCTCTTTGAAAATACTGCTCGGCTCTCGCCAAGTCTCCATGATTACCGTAAAGGGCCCCCAGATTCTCCAGCGCCTCCACACAACCGGGATCCGAAGCAAGAATTTTTTCAAACAGCAACCGCGCTTCATCAAAATAGTCCAGCGAAGCCAAAACAACGCCGCCTTTCAGAAGGACGGTTTTATCATCCGGCTTAAGAGCCAATAGAGACTGCAAAATACCCAGGGCTTCGTCAAAGCGATTCTCGCTGATAAAAATATCTAGAAGGGCGCTATATGCCAGAGTAGAATCTGGATTCAAAACAGATGCCTTTCTGAAGGCGTCGATCGCAGCCTCTGTGCGCCCAAGCCCGAGATAGGCCTTCCCGAGATTAAAATAGGCCTCATCCGAATAGTCATTGATTTGAAGCGCCTGACGGAACAAAACAGCCGCCTCCTCCAGATGTTTGCGGCCGCGCGCCATCTGCACCAGGCCAAGATTGTTATATGCCTGAAAAGCGCCGGGATTAATACGTAAAACCAAACGATAGCACTTATCGGCCTTGTCCATCTGACCCTGTCCATAATGAATATTGCCAAGCAAAAGAAGCGCATCCCAGGCGCCGGGTTCCAACCGTAAGGCCTCCAAGACATCCTGCCTAGCCAGAGTGTTATCGCCTTTCTCGGCATAGGCATAAGCGACATTGAGATGCGCAGCAGAGACCTGCGGGTATTTTGCCAGCGCATCTTTCCAGAGAGAGATGCTGTCGTGCCAGACATGCGCGCGCTGAAAAGTCAGACCCGAAAACAAACAGACAAAACCAACCCCTATCGTCACCGAGATAGCCTTGAGATACCGATGGCCGCTTAACTTCGAGGCCCATAGGTGCCGGACGTATGCGGCCACGAGATAGAATATACCGAGGGCCGCAATATACACATAACGATCGCTGACGGCATAGGACGCCCGGGCGGCCAAGACGGGGACAAGGCTCAAGACAAAAAAGCCGAACGAAAACACAAAAATGCCTCGCCCCCCGCCACGGCGAAAAACCAGGTAAAAATATCCCAAAAAAAGCAGCGATATGAAACACGGCCAGGCGGTAAAAAGAAAACCCTGCGCATAAGGATAGAAACATGACAATCGGACAGGCCAAAGGATCATAAAAATATAAATCAGGATCCGCTGGAGCCATTCCAGCGGCATAGAGGATACGCTGTGCTGGGCATGAAACCAGCACAAGGCGGCGTAATTAAGCAAGATCATCAAGAACGATATGACGAAGAACGGTATCTTGTCCCACCAATAAAGGAGAGGTTTCTTTCCGAGCGCCCCGTCGAAAAAGAACAAAAGCAACGGGAAGGCAATCATCATGGGCTTGGCCATCAAGGAGAGAGCAAAGAAAACCAGGGACGCATAATATAAAGCACGGGAACGCCCCAGACGGTAAAACACATATGTCTTTTTGCTCCGTCACCGATGCGACCGATTCCACCCTGAGGGGATGAATGGCAAACAGCACAGCCACGAACCAGGCAAGAAAAATATCCCTGCGCAGGAGAAAAAAGAGCCAGAAGACAAGAAAAACATTAATGAGATGCAACAGAAGGCTGACAGCGTGATAGCCTCTGGGGTCTAGACGGAAAAAACGGTTTTCCAGGGCGAAGGCAAGGAAAGACAGGGGTTGATACTGGACCCTCTCGAACGAGGTGAATATCTGGGGTATTTTTTCGGGAGTAAAGTTCTTCGCGCGCGGATTCTGTGTCAGATAGACGTTATCGTCCCAATTCACAAATCCGTTATTGAGGATAGGCCAAAAAGAAATACTGGTAAGGACGGCCAACAGCGACAAAAGCACAAAAATACTGACTTTGTCGGAACGGGTGCATCGCTGTCCTGATGCCAGGTCGGCCATCTTGGTGAGCGGTTGGGAAGCTGTTCCTCATGCCTAAAGATTGGACTTGCTCTTCAGGTATGCCTCGATATAGGAATCGCAGTAAATCGCCTTGTTCAAGATCAGGGCGCCCGTGATCAAGGAACGCATCAGCTCCTGGTCCAGAGGATCCAGAATAGCTGCCTCAAGCCCGGCGGCTTGCGCCATGACCAAAAACGTCCTGTTAATGATCGAGCGGTTCTTCGACCCTTGAGAGATATTGCTCAACCCCACGACGCTCTTTACGGAAGGTGTCGTCAACAATTTGAAATCACCAATGACACGCAGGATATCCTCAAGTTGATTCTGAGCGACATTAACGGGCAAGAGAACCGGATCCAGATAAAGATCAGTAGCCGCGAGGCCGGCGCCAGCCGCGCGCTCAACGATAAAAGCCGCCAGTTCCAGACGCTTCTCTTTGTCCTGAGGCACGCCCTTCTTATCGACGGTCAGCGCAATCAAAGATGCGCGGTGCTTCAAAGCCAAGGCGAGGTAGGCGTCGAGTTTGCCGGGATCTGCCGTCGTGGAATTGATAATCGCCTTGCCGCGGCAGGCCTTCAATCCCTCCTCAATCACCACCTGTCTTGTGCTGTCCAGACATAGAGGCACGGCGACCTCGGACTGGATCGTCTCAACAAGCCAGCGCATATCCTCTACGGGGTCCTTGGATAAAGGGCCGCAGTTAACATCCAGCGCATCCGCGCCGGCCTCAACCTGGCGTCGGGCCAATGCCTTGACAACAGATGCGTCCCGATTCGCCAAAGCATCCCTGACGTTGCGATACATTCCGTTGATCAATTCGCCGATGATATACATATATGTCCTAAACTATAAGTTTAAAACTAAGCCTTCTTCATTAATGTCTGGATTTCCGACTTGACGATCCTGATGGCCTGCGGATGCCTCATCGTCAGGATGTCTGCGCCCGCCTGCAGACAAGACATGGCTGTGACGACCTCCCACATAATACCTCTTTCCCTCTCATCTCCCCACGCCGGAGACTCGCTTGCGGGGACCTTCGCCTCCTTGGCGCGCCAGCTTTCCTGGCCGACAAAACAGATAAAAGGCATGGCCAGCATCTTGTCGCCCGAGAGCGCCGCGTTCCTGGCGCGCTCCATGATGGAATAGGCGTATTCCAAGCCGTATCCCAAAGCGCCGATGGTCGGATTGATGATGATGCGGTCCAGAGGCATCCCCAGATCAGAAATCAGGATATTGAGCTGTTTAGCGATATTCACGTCGATCGGCGATTCGGCAATGATATTGTGTCCGTCAGCAATGCAGGCGGCCGTCAATGTCTTATAATTTTCCTGAACGGCATCGCCGAAAAGGAGACGCTCCCCCCTCGTCGCCTCCGAGACGAGCGGCAGGACCTCGTTATCGCGGCCCGCCTCTCCGCATCCCAGAACGATCAAAGGCCTGTCCACAACACCAAGGATCTTTTTGACCAGGCCGACGGCATGGTCTGCCGACGCATGGGCGCCGTCCGGATGAATGCCTGCCAGCTTAATGCAAACCAGGTCGGCGCCCGCCTCTTCAACCATGGCCTTGGCCCATGTCGCCGGATCTTTACTGATCCCCTTGAGATCGCACCGCAAAGTCTCCGGATCGTCGTCCGGAGGAATATCAAAAATTTCAGCCGCTACGAGCGGCGCATGCGGCAAAGCGCCTTCCTTGAATAAAAACGGCAAGGTCTCCTCGCCGCCCACAGTCAACGTCACCTTGCGGCTGCCGCCTTCCTGACGTCCGGCGCCTAACCGCATCTCAGAGACGGCCTGAGACCAAGTTGTGACCATCTTCAATTCTTCGGCCATATGATTTCTCCGGCTTTGACAATTGCCTGTCTCATCGCCGAATCCTGCGCCAGACACGTCAAAGAAACGCCCTTGGCGGACAGATCCGAAACAGCATCATCATAAGGAATAAAAAAAACCTTGTCCAGTCTGCAGTCTTTTTCCATGCTTCCCGTATCTCTCGGCCCTTCGACTTTATTCACAAAAAGAAACCGTCTTTTGGAAGAAATCCCAAGCTCATCCGCCAGCTCAAAAATCCGCCTGGCGGAACGCAGGCCGACAACCGTGGCATCGGACACGACGATCATCTCGGAGCACGCCCGTGTGGTCTTCCTCGAAAAATGTTCCAGACCGGCTTCATTATCGATAATGACATAGCGGTAATCAGCAATGAGCTTCGCCATGCAGTTGCGCAGGACATTGTTAATATAACAATAGCAGCCGGGCCCTTCGGGACGGCCCATCACCAGAAGATCGAACCCTTGACTCTCGGTGATACCGCTGTGAATCTTGTATTCGATGAAAGCGTCCTTCCCTATGCCCTGAGGAACAGACTCGGGATTCCTGGCAACCTCATCGACGATCTCCGCGATCGTGCCGGCATCTTTAAGGCCTAAGGCGTCGCAGAGATTGCTGTTAGGGTCGGCATCAACCGCCAAAACGCCCCCTTGTGCTTTCTTGGCCAGCTCGAGAACCAGAAGGGCCGAAGTCGTCGTCTTGCCCGTCCCGCCTTTACCGCCGATCGCGATCACATCGCCCATGAAATTTTCCCTCGGCACGGCTGTCAGAAAATTTTACCCCGAGCTTCCTTCGAAAACTTGTCAGAGACAAGGAGCTCTCTCCTCATTACTTCGCGTTTCTCAATATCTGACGCTCGGGAATCTTGCCATATCAGTATGCGGAAAGAAAAGAGCCGCCATGTATTCATCCATATAAGCGGCGTCTGTCGAAAGCTCAAAATAGGTGATGTTGCCGGCGATCTTATCGCAGGCCTGCGCGGCGTCGCGAGACAAGAGGACCTCCCTGGCACCCGCCAGAGAACTGTTCCCCACAAAGACATACCTCTCGCGCGGCAGATCCGGAATCAAGCCGATAAAAACGGCACTCTCCACATTCAGCGATGTGCCGAATCCGCCCGCGACAAAGACCCTGCGGATATCATCGGCCTTCACTTCCATATGCCTGACCAGGAGCGATACCGCCGAATAGATGGCCGCTTTGGCTCTTTTAAAATTATCCAGGTCGGCGTCGGTCACCACGATATCATTGTCAAGCCCCGCCTGAGAACCGAAAACAACAACAAACTCATAACCGGCCGGAGACGGCCGCAGACGTGAATGAGTCTTTTCTCTGTTGAGCTTACCGTTCTTATCAACCACGCCGGCGCGCAACAACTGCATCACCAGATCGATATAACCGGAGCCGCAGATTCCCCGGGGTTTATCGCCGCCGATCGTCGTATAGGCGACATCGAGAGACTTGGGATCGATTTGGACCGCCTGGATGGCGCCACGCACGGCGCGCAGGCCGCACGTCATGCCGCTGCCCTCAAAAGCAGGACCCGCCGATGCGGCACAGCTGATCAGCCATTCGTTATTCCCCAGGACGATCTCTCCATTCGTCCCGATGTCAATCAACAACTCCAAATCCCTGGACGTGAAGATCTCACACGACAGGACCCCTGCCGTGATATCTCCGCCCACATAACTGGAGACTCCCGGCAGGCAGTAGAGAATACCGTGAGGATTAATCTTGAGACCGGCTTCCGCCGCCCTGATCACAGGGATATAATTCGCCGTCGGCACATAAGGCGCCTGGCGGATATGGGACGGATCAATGCGCAAAAGCAGGTGGATCATGGTCGTATTACCGGAGACACAGACACACGTCACATCGTTCAAATCTACATCATGCTCTTCGATAAAAGATTCTATCATCTCATTGAGGACATCAACGACCGCATGATGCAGTTTCTCAAGGCCATCAGCCGCCTGGGCATAAATGATCCGCGTGATGATATCCGATCCAAACGTCGCCTGCCGGTTGTAGGTCGCTTTTGTCCCCAGGACCTTCTTCTGCGTCAAATCAACAAGCTGCCCAGTGATCGTTGTCGTTCCGATATCGAAGACCAGCCCAAAATTCTTCTGCGAGCTGTCCCCGGGCTCAATGGCGATGATCTCATGCACCGGCCCCTTTGCGGCCACGGCCACGGTCACCCTCCACGAACTGGTACGTAATAACTCTCCCAGCGTCCTCAAATTCGCCAGGCCTGTATGCAAAGGCGCATCGCCGATCTTCTCTTGGACGGCCCGACAGACGCGTTCCAAATCGCTCAACTTATCGTTGAAATCCGGTGCAGGCAGCTCAAAATGAAATTTCTCCACCAAAGGCCGGAATGCAAACACTTCTTGCGCCAGCCCCGGCTCGGCCTCTTGAACGTCTTCTGCGGGGGCATAGATACCTCGCAGGCGCAAGGCAAGCTCTTCCCGGCTCAACGCGCTCAGATCCAGGCGGGATTCCGGAAAAATCTCGACAGTCAGATCGGATTCCGCCAATGTCTGACATGCCAGATAGACGCCGGCCCTCCTCTCCTCCGGAGTAATCCGGCCCGAGGGCTCGGCATGGACCTTGCCGCTTTTAACCAGGAGCCGACACTTGCCGCAAACGCCGTCGCCGCCGCAGCTGGAATTCAGATGGATATGGGCGGTAAGGGCCGCGGACAAAAGGTTCGTCCCCCGATCCACAACGACCTTCTTGTTATCCGGCAAAAATGTAATGATGCACTTGTCCATCGTCAAACCCCTCGTCCAAAAAAAACATATCTCCGCACTTCTGAAGAGGAAAACCTATCCTTGCGCAAGATTCTTTAAAAAGACGGGCAACCCCGAAGCCTCACGCGGCCCGACTACGACACGCCACCCCGACTTATCCTCCAGGTCCCCGCTCATCATGGCCAC
>CAZAYJ010000074.1:0-6781 GCA_964489335.1 uncultured Planctomycetia bacterium | reverse complement strand
AGAGCGCGGATATCCTTGTCTTCGGCTGTCGTGGACAGTTCGTAATCTGTTGCTGCGGCCTCCAGGAGCTCTTTGATAAACGCATCCCGCTGGTCTTCCGGAATCTGTTTGCCGAAGGTCACCTTTTTGGAAAGGTATTGGGCTAAAACGCGCAGGAGGTTCCTGTGGCCATGGCGGCGCAGAACAGGAATAAGGGTGCCGAAATGCCTGACTTTCAGGACAAACAGGATGCTGTCAGCGGGGGGGATAGCAGATGATGTGTCGGATATGAAGAGGTTCTTGTAGAGGCGGGCATGCCTGTAGCGGTTTGTCTTGGGCCTTCCTTCATCGGAAGAGGAAGCCCCGCCCTTTCTGGGCTGGGGTTTGTCAGGCGAGCCGCGCAGCATCTGATGGTCTATTGACCAGTTCAAAAAGACCTTTTCAAAAACCGCATCTGCATCCTTATAGCCTTTGACCTGCCCTGAGCAAACCGCAAGCCAAAGGGACTGATAGGCGATCATAAAATGGTTTGTGAAACGGCCTTCTCTGACGATCTCAACGAGGTAGCTGATGTTCTCCGCGGCTTTTTGCTGTTGCGGGATCGTCGTCGCTTCTTTTCCTGCGGCCGCGGTTCTGGCGCGGCGGCTGACGATGTCCGCAAAAATCTCCTGCGTACGGACAATGAGATTCCTGGCGCCGACAAAATCAGGTTCCCATAAATATGGCAGATGGAGCAACTGCGCCATTTCGTCGCGGGCCTGCGCAACATTCCCGGCGGCCACAAGCGCCCTGAGGCGGCTTGCGGCTCCAGCGACCTTTTCAAAACGCGCCTCCCCTATTTCGCGCAGACGCAGGCGCAACTGCTGGAGATGCGTCATCTCCGCGTCGATGGCCGCAAGCCGCAGATCCATATAACTCCTGGCCATGCCGACGGATTCTCTGGCAGGTTTCAGGCGGCCGATGCCGATCAGCTGCACAGCAAGCTCGACTTCCTGACGGGCCTGTTTCTTTTCTTCCACGCGCACGCCCTTCAAGGACGCAGCGATACCGCTGAGGATTGCAGAGATCTCCGCAGAAGGAGAATCCCCTTCAAGCGCCTGCTCGATCCTCGCGAGGGCTTCGGCATGGCCTCTCATCTTCAACGACTCGCCTGCCAAAGATTCAAATATCTGGTCGAATATCCGGTGCCAGCGATACAAGGTGCGGCGCTCCGGCTTCTGCTCAAGAACGGCAACACCTTCTTTCTCGACAAACCTGCCCATCAACACCGTCACCTTGCCGTCGCGGCCTTCTTCGATTTTTGCTCTCGACTTGATCCTCTGCAGGCGTTCGGCCAAAAGCTCACGACGCTGACGGACACAATCATAGGCGAGACCGGCCAGGATCCATATCGCGGCCATCTCATTGCCTGCCTCGATGAATCCGATAATCTCCTCTGACCGAGGAATCCGGCTGGCGCGGATCGAGCGCTTGAGGGCCCCCATCCGACGACCCACATCTCCGGCCTCGTAACGCTCGTAAGCCAGCTCCAGTGTCTTAGACAAGAGATACCGCACCTCCATATGTCTGGCCTGCGCCCTGGCCTCTGCCGGCATGATGGTCTGCCGGTATAAGGATGCCTGGGCCGGCGAACTCATGGATGGCTCGGTGGCGGCAAAAGAATGCAGCTTTTCATCCAGGACCCTGCTGAAATCTGCAGCCTGACCGCCGACGGCGGCATCGAATCCTTTCAAGAGTTCGATGATCCGCTGATAAACGGCCTTTCTCAAGATTGGCTCGAGAATCTTCGGAGAAACCCCTCTCCAGGAAGATGCATATTGCTCGAACATATCCTGCCTAACGGCCTTGTTGACGGCCGCGGCGCAGGACTTCAGATGCTCGAGATTCTGCGCATATAGTTTTACTTGGCCTTCCGAAGCCTTTGCGGCCGCAGGAACACCCAAGGCCAGAAGCGGACACGGCAATATGCCCTCCTCCATCAATCCAACGCCGAACTGCATAGCCATCCTAAACCACTTGACCGGTCTGTCCTTAACAGCCTCGTCGACACGGGGAATGGCCCACGTCAGAGCGCCGGCGATAGAGACATCCTCTTCGTTGAGGGCCTCCAGGAATCTCAAAACGTCTTTTCGAACACCGGGCAGCATCTCAAAACCGCTCTCCACCACCCGACCGCGGCGGCCTGCCATCGGACGCATCAACCTGTCTTTCCACGTCGTACGCGCCGGCGAGCTTGAAAGATCCACAAACTCCAGCCTGCCATCTTTGTATGCGGCGTAACCGGGCTTATCCTGGAAAGCGCCATAGATCACATAATGGATATCAGGGACGAGCTCAGCGTAGAATGATGCCGCAGGGATTACGTCGGGTGAATGGCCGACAACAAGCCTGAATCCTTTTTCTGAATCCGGGAAATACCAGGACTTGACCTGTTCCAGAAATACCCTGACATCGTCTGCATCATACTCTTCGCCGAAACGGTTCCAGAGAAGCGGACGGACCAGGGGATCATAAATATTACTTGGGTCCAGGCGCTCCAGGTCCTGGCGCGACACAAGCGCGCCTGTGCAATGGGACAGCGGGCCGGCATGGACAGCGGCCAGGCCGTCGGCAACCGCCATCACAGGGCTCAGGCGGATAAAGTAATTGTAGATATCTCCGAAATATGAAGAGCCGCAGAGCTGGCGCAATTTTTCCTTAAATTCCAATCCCTGGGATACAGCACCCTTATTGGCCTTATCGGTCAGAGTATCGTGGTTGCCGATCACATAGAAGACCTGACCCGGATAAGCGCTGATCAAATGGAAGATGTGCTTCATGATAGCTACAGAGGAGTCCATTTCGGAAAAGAACGCCTGGCCGGCGGAAGGCTGGCGCATCATATAAGAATCCGGATGCACGGCGTCGCCGAGGATGACCAGGGCAGAGCGGCCTTCCCTAAGTTTCTTCTCGACCAATCCTGCGCCCAGAATCTGCGCGAGGTTGGCGTTATTGGCATGCAGGTCGCCAACCAGAATAATCTCCTTATCGTCCGGCAGCACGGCCACAGCGCCATGATCCCGCCGTAATGTCTCCAGCACCTCGATCGCCGCGTGGATCTTCTGCTCGAAATCGCCTGCGCGCCTCAAGGCCGCCGGCGAACTGATGCCGTTGAACCGGCTGTCGGAGAGATTATCTTTTTGCCGCCGATATGTTACCTTGATATTAGCGGCAAGACTTTTCAGCGCGGCAGCGGGCTTCTGGTAAACAAAAACAAAAACCCGGCCCGGCAACGTGCGGCGGCCTGCCAGATAGACATCCAGGGGCGTCGCCTTATCAGGACGATACCGGACCCTCATCTTGGCCGCATGATAAACGTCTTCCCTGGAACCGACCTTAAACAAGAGAGAGTTAAACGCGCGGCGCAAGCCCTTGCCCTTGTTGGCCACGACCGCCTTCTCAAAATCGACCAGATACGGCGCCCCGTCTTCCCCTTTCAGGATGTCAGTCGGACGGCTGATATTGAAATGGGCGACGCCCCGGGAATGCATCTCCAAAATCGTCTCATCCAGCCGGTCAAAGAAATCATCAGGAATCTCCTGACCCTCCTTAAGCGTCGCGCCGGGGACATACTCATACACAAAAGCGTTGGGAGCGACATATTTTGCAAAAACAGGGATGCCGGGGATGCCCTCCAAGACCTTCAACGCATCCGCCTCGGACCTCGCCAGCCAATGACTCAAGAATTTAACAACGGCCAGGCCGAAAACCCTCACATAAGGCACGGTCTTTCTCACATAAAGTTTGCCGTCCAGCTCCACCAGGTCCACATGCCTCTTAAAATCTTTCGAGAATGTTCCGAGGACATGGGGCTCGCAAGGAACTAATGGCTCTCTTGTTCCCCTGTTGCGGAAACGACTGACAATCCTGATCGGTGAACTGATATCGTATGTCTCGTCAAATTCAACACCGTCTTCATCCACAAAAACTTTACGGGAGGTCTTGCGGCTGCGGCCCTTCCTGACATAGCTCGCTCCACTGAACGCATTGGTATATCCTCCTTTTTTCCTCGCTTTGTCGAGCTCCTCTGCCCACTTGTCTTTCAACGGCGACAAGATCTCATCCAACTCTTTGATACTCATCCTGAGCTCTGCATACGTATGGATAAACGGCGGCATGTCCTCATACAAAACGCGCGCCTCAGACCTCAAGATCAGTTCACAATCCATGCCCCGGAGCCGGAAGTCTCTGTTGATATCGGCGAGCTTGTGTGAGGTGGCCGCCTCGCTCAAACCGGAAACGCCCTGGGACTAGAGAATGGCAAAGGCCTCCTCCAATCCGACGCCTAGCGTCAACGGCCTGGCCTTTGCTTCGATATCTTTGACATATGCCTCCAGCGAAACCGCATCCATCTTTTTCCAGGCGCCGGCGTCAATCTCTCTCTTTGTTGCCTCCAAGAACTGCCTGCGCGCCTGTCTCTTGGGGCTTGCCTCGATACGCAGGGCTTCAAGCACCTCAGGCCATGCGGCAAAACCAAGCTCTTCTTTGTGTCTCCTGAAATATGTGTAGTGTCTCAACTTGACCGTGTCCGTCGTGCCCTTTTCTTTCATCTCCAGCGCCAGGCCTGCAAGAAATTCCGGACGCGTCTTCTTCTTGAAGATAGGCGCAAGCCCCAACGCCTCGACCACGTCGTTCCATTCCCTGAAGCCCATCTCCGCGCGCTTCTGTTCGTCTAAGAAAAGGTTATATATCCATGGGTTGGTCTTGTGGAGCACTCTTGTCGAAGGCCTCTTGGCGCCGGCAAGGGCTTCCCTGATATCACGCAGGAACAATTCCCGCGTGTAGGCCGCCCGGACCGCGTCGCCCCACTTTTCAAAACCCCACGCATCCTTGTTCTTGAGAAAAGCGATATAAAGGCCGGAGTGTTTTTTCTCGATGACGGTCGAGCTGTGGCCGCGCAGGTCGTTCATGATCCGGGCCAGGGCGGAAAGGAACGACGTTTTGTCATAGCTCTTCTGGTAAGCCTGATAGCCGATCTGCTCCGCAACACCTTACCAATCGTTTCATCCCCACCATTCCTGCCTGTGTTTGACAGCAGCGCGATAGACACGGCCGTATCGCGGATCGTTCTGGAGCTTCTCGCTGGAAGGACCAAGTTCTTTAAAAGCTTCTGCCAAGAGCTCTTCGGCCCTTTCTCTGGTCCAATGTGTTCCTGTAGGGCTGCTGACGGATTCCAACCCCTTGGTTTCGCTCGGGGCGGCCGCCTTCTGGATCGCAGGCGAAGAAGCCAGATCGCGTTCAGCCGCTTCCTTAAGAGAACACGCGGAGACGAACTTGTCTATCCTTACGGCCTCCCGGGCCCGGCGGATAAGCCACTGCGACTCCTCGATGATCTGATGCAGGGCTTTGCGCCTGTACCACCTCATAAAACCGGGACCGTCGGCGAGCATCTCAAGCATGGCGAGCTGTTCGGACGTCAATCCTTGCGTATCCTCAAACGTCAAATCCTCGATAACCGTAGATCCCTTCCTATATCCCCATTTTCTCATCCCTGTGATGGCACCGGCGGCATCTCTCTTAAAGAACGTCAGAATCACGCCCCTGTCAGAATACCCCTCTGACATCTCATAGTCGATATTGGCGATGCCGCTGTTCAGCGAAGGATACAAGACGATCCAGGGAAGCGCGGTCTTGTCGCCTTCAAACTTCTTGCGCTCATTGTGGCCCCAGATGACAAAAAGGCTCGATTCCCTGTCAACAAAAACCTGGGCGATATGGCCGAGGATCTCATGGCCCAACCCTTCCAGCCCTCCTCTGTCCACGAAATTCTTGACGGCAACGGCTTTGGCATGGGCATCGATATCGGAATACCAGCTATTGATGATCGTAAAGGCCTCGCCCAGCGCCTCCCACATCTTCCTGCGGAATATCATGGAATCCGGAAGGTCGGTCACATCCTCGAAGAAAGAACGGATGTCTTCGGCCATCAGCTCCAGAGCCGGCAGGCCGGACAGCCCTTTATAGGCGACGGCAAACCCGCCTTTCTCGTAGTCAATGGGAACGATATTGTGCATGTGAAGATTGCCCAGGACATCCACATAGAACAGCCTGAAATTTTTCAATTCCCAAAGAGTGCGTTCGATGATCACAGGGTCGCGCCAGAAATTATCCTGATTGACTTCCTTGAAGTCGAGTAAGGGGATATCTGCCGCAAGCTGCTGGTTCAAGGCCGCAATCCGCGCATTGTATGCATCCTTAACCTGCCTAAGATAGACAAGCGTTTGCGCAAAAATATCGGGCAGAGGAAGCTCTTGCTGGCGGGTATAAGCGGGGTTATCTCTGTTAAGCTCATTGCGGGCCCTTATGGCCGCATTCTCATCTTTCAATCTCTTGACCTCTTCGGAGAAACGGCCTTGGACGAAGAAAAGATCAATGGCATCAAAAGGCTGTAGACGATATAACTGAAGGATGGCATTGACCGTCTCGAGCGACGCGTTGAAACGCTCCTGATTGAGCTGCGTCAGCTCGACATCTCCCCAGCCGGCGTGCCGGAAGACCTCGCGCAGCCAATAAGCGACATGATGATTTTTGACGTCTTTAGCCGTGTAGTCAATACCGTCAGCCTCAAATAAAAAGTGCACGCCCAGAACGGCCAGCGTCCGCCATAATTCGTGGTTGCCGATAAAGGGCTTGAGCTTACCGGCATCCCTGAGCCAGCGCGTCAATTCAAAAACACCCTGGGGATCGCTGCCCAGGTCGTATTTGTCGTTCAGGCCGATAAACCTAGCGGCCTGACTGCGGACATCGATGCCGCTGACGGCAA
>CAZAYJ010000073.1:0-6887 GCA_964489335.1 uncultured Planctomycetia bacterium | reverse complement strand
CTGACCTTAAGCAAGGAGAAGGCATGTTAAAGACAAATAAATCCGTCGCAAAAAGAGTCAAGATGACGGCCAGGGGAAAGCTGAAAAGGACCCGGGCGTTCAAGGGGCATATTTTGACAAAAAAAACACGCAAGCGCAAACGTCACTTAAGACGTTCCGCCCTCGTCAGCACCGTCGAGGCGAGGCGCATAAGGAGGATGTTGCCATATGGCTAGAGTGAAACCGAACGTGGCCTCACGGGCCCGGAAAAAAAGGATCATGAAAGAGGCCAAAGGACGCCGCGGGGATCGCAGCCGGCGTTACCGTATGGCCAAGGAGGCCGTTGACCGGGCCAGAAGCTATGCCACGCGCGACCGCAGGGCCAAGAAGAGAGAGATCCGCAGTCTGTGGATCGCCAGGATCAACGCGGCATGCCGCCAGGCCGGCACGACCTACTCCCGGCTCATCAACGGCCTGCATAAGGCCAATGTTTCTTTGGATCGCAAGATCATCGCCGAGATGGCTGTGAATGATAACGCGGCGTTTTTGAAGCTGGTGGAGATCGCCAGAGGTTAGCCATGTATGTCGTTATTGTGGGATGCGGCCGTGTGGGCGCGCAGGTAGCCACGCTCCTGTCTGACGAAGGGCACAATGTGGTCGTGGTGGACAAGAAGCCCGAGGCCTTCAATAAGCTGGGGTCTTCTTTCAACGGCCTGACCATCGTCGGCAACGGCTTTGAGTTGGATGTCCTCAGGCAGTGCGGCATCGAACGGGCCGACGCCTTCTGCAGCCTGACAAACGGCGATAACACTAATATCATGGCGTCGCAGGTCGCCAAGAAGATCTTCAAGGTCAAGCGTGTTATCGCCCGCGTCTACGACTCGGCCAGGGCTCATATTTATGAGGCGCTGGGGTTGGAGGTTTTGAGCGGCACCGTTCTTTTTGCCTCGATGATTCGCGACAAGTTGATGGACAAGCGGCTGTCGAGTTTTCTGATCGAGACGGGCGATTTGGGCGTCATCGAGCTCGAGGCCGATGAGAAGACGGCTGGCAAGGTTGTCTCCGACATCACTCTGCCCAATGAATTTCTCGTCTGTACGATTGTCAAAAAAAGCGACCAGCATGGACGAGATATCCTTATGCCGCTGCCGGACACGCATATCGACAAAGGGGATAGAATTTACGGGATCGTCAGGATCGGCAGTATTGACAAGGTCAAGAAGATGTTTGGGGACGAAGAGGCGTAGAGGGTTTTATGTATATTATTGTGGCCGGAGCTGGGAAGGTTGGGCATTTTCTGGCGCAGAGATTATTGGAAGACAAACATACGGTTGTCGTTGTCGAAAAGAACAAAGATGTCTGCCAGAAATTATCTCAGACGCTTAATTTGATCATCGTCAACGGCGATGCCTGCGAGCCGCGTTTTCTGGAAGAGGCGCATATCGAGCGGGCGGATGTCATCGCGGCCGTGACCGGGGAGGACGAGGACAATCTCGTCATTTGCCAGCTGGCGAAGGAAAAGTTCGGCATCAAGCGCACCGTCGCCCGCGTGAACGATCCGGCCAACGAGCATACGTTCAATGAGCTCGGCATTGATGTCCCGATTGACGCGACAAAGATCATCGCCAAGATGATCGAAGAAGAAGTTTCTTTCACTGATTTTGTCAATCTGATGAGCTTCAAGCGTGGGAAGCTGGCCATCGTGCGCGTTGACTTGAATGACGACTCCCCGGCCGTGCACAAAAATTTGAACGAGCTTGTTTTGCCCCCGGATTCGGTCCTTGTTTCCATCATCCGCAAAGACGAGGTCGTTATCCCTAAAGGCAACACCGTCCTGGCGCCCGGAGACGATATTATCGCCCTGACCCTTGTTGAGAACGAACAGCAGTTGTTGCGAGCGCTGATCGGAGATCTCAAATGAATCAGATCCGGAATGTCGTCCATATCATTGTTGGGATCTGTTTTGAGATGGTCTTTGCCGCGGCCGTCGTCCTCTGGGGTCTGGTGATCTGCGGGGTCGCCTTCTTGATCTACAGATGATCCTAAAACCTCAAACCCTCGATATCCGCATCATCTTGCATTTCCTGGGGAAGATCGTCCTGGGTTTCGGCGTGATGATGGTCCTGCCCGTGATCGTTTCCATTATGTTCGGCGAAATAGTCCCCGTTGTTGATTTCGCCATCGGGTTTGTTGCCTCAATCAGCACGGGCACCCTTTGTATTCTTCTGGCACGCCTTGATAAGCATATGGAGATGAGCTGGATGCATGGGATGGTGGTTGTTTCCTTCGGTTGGCTTGTGTGTATGTTTTTGGGGGCTATCCCGTTGTATTTGAGCGGCCACTGGCAGTCTTTTCTCGACGCCTGTTTTGAGGCCATGTCGGGCTTGGCCACGACAGGCCTTAGCATGGTCCAGGATTTGGACCACCTGTCTCACGGCGCGAACTTCTGGAGGCACCTGATGATGTTTTTGGGCGGCCAGGGCATTGTGGTCGTCGCGCTTTCTTTTCTGGTCAAGGGCGGATCGGGCGCATTCCGGATGTATGTGGGCGAAGGCCGCGACGAGAAGATCCTGCCGAACATCGTCGAGACAGCAAAGTTCATCTGGCTGGTAAGTCTCGTCTATTTCGGTTTGGGCACATTGTTGTTGGCGTTCTGCGGTTATTTTTCCGTTGGTCTCTCGTTGCGGGAGGCAATTTTTCACGGCGCCTGTATCTTCATGGCCGCTTTTGATACCGGAGGGTTTTCTCCCCAGTCGCAGAGCATCATTTATTACCAGAGTTGGCTTTTTGAATTTTGCACGATTATTGTCATGGTCTGGGGTGCGATTAATTTCAACCTTCATTATGCGATCTGGAACGGCAAGCGCAGGGAGCTTTGGAAGGACGTCGAGATCAGGACTTTTATGATCACGCTGAGTCTTGTGACGTTGCTGGCGGCCATCGCCCTCGTCAAAGGGCATGTTTACGGCGATTTGGCCAGCCTGGGCCGCCGAGGACTTTACCAGATCATCTCGGCGCACACGACAACGGGTTTTTCGACGATTTACACCCCGCAGTTTATTCTCGAGTGGAAGTCTTTGGCGCTCCTCGCTATCATCTCGGCCATGGGCATGGGCGCGAGCATCTGTTCGACAACAGGCGGCATCAAGATGTTGAGGATCGGCCTGATCGGCAAGGCGTTCCGGGAAGATATCAAGAGATTTTTGATGCCCGATTCATCGGTCGTCTCGACGAAGTTTCATCACCTCAAAGATATGTTCTTAGACGACAAGCTTGTCAGGTCTGCCGCGTTGATGACGATCGCGTATGTCTTAGTGTATCTTTTCGGCACAGCAGCCGCCTGTTTTGCTGGCTATCCGTTGCTGGAGTCTCTTTTTGAGTCGACGTCTGCCGCAGGCAATGTAGGGCTTTCCTGCGGGATTACGCAGGCGGCCATGCCAGTATTTTTAAAGATTGTCTATATCATCCAGATGTGGGCCGGCCGCCTGGAGTTTATTTCGATCTTGGTCCTCGGCGGTTTTATTGTTTCTTGTATCCGGGGGAAGTGATGAAGCGTCGTTTTGGCTTTTGTTTGGTTGCGGTCGTGATTTTTCTGGCTGTGGGCCGGCCGTGCGTCGCTGCTTCCTCCCGGGAGCTGGTCGCCGAAGCTAAGCTGTTCGACGGCGCCCACGTGCTCTACAGCGGTGAGATTATCGGCGAAGTCCTGCGGCGCGGCGACTACGCATGGATCAATGTTTACGACGGAGATAATGCCATCGGCGTCTGGGTGCCGGGCGCCCTCCTGCAGAATGTCAAACACGCAGGCGGCTATAAATGGCTGGGTGACCGTATTCGGGTGCACGGTATTTTTCACAGGGCCTGTCTTGAGCACGGCGGGGCCCTGGATATCCACGCGCAGGACCTTTTGGTTGTTGATCCGGGACAACAGATTATAGAAGAGCTGGACAGCAGAAAAATTTTTGTCTTGGCGGTGCTATTGGGAGTTTTGATATGTCTTTTGACGGTGCGCATATTCTTGAAGAGGCGCGCGCGCAAATAGAAGCGTGCACGGGAAAGGAATCGCTCGACGCCCTGCGGATCAAATATCTGGGCCGCAAGGGCGTGGTGCAGGAGCTGATGGGCCGGATCCCGACGCTGTCTGTCGAAGAGCGCCGTTCTTTCGGCGCCGGGGTCAACGGGCTCAAAAAGAACCTCGAGGCGCTTTTTATCGAAAAAGAGTCCGGCCTCGCCGTATCGTCGGCCGCGCCGAAAGACTTTGTGGATATCACGCTCCCTGGGAAGGCCCCTTTGTCGGGAAGGCTCCATCCCTTGACTCAGGTGGAGGGGGAGATTTGTGGGGTCTTTTCGCGTCTGGGTTTTCAGGTTTTCAAGGGGCCCGAAGCCGAGACAGAATTTCATAATTTTGAGGCCTTAAATATTCCGCTGGATCATCCTTCGCGTGACGCCTTCGATACGTTTTACCTGCGGCCTTTCGACGCGTCACGTCCAGGTTTTTCCGGCCGCGAAAAAAAACTTCTGCGCAGCCACACGTCGCCCGCGCAGGTCCGCGCGCTTAAAACTTGTCCGCCGCCCATGGCGGTCGTCGTCCCCGGCAGGGTTTACAGGCCGGACGCGGTGGATGCGTCGCACTCGTTTATGTTCCATCAGGTCGAAGGTATCGCCGTCGCCAAAGACATCCGGTTCTCAGACCTCAAAGGGGTTCTGATCGCCTTTGCCAAAGAGATGTTTGGCACCGAGACCCGCATGCGTTTCCGGCCGAGCTTTTTTCCTTTCACCGAACCCTCGGCCGAGGTGGACATCTCATGTTTTGCCTGTAAAGGCCAGGGGTGCTCCGTCTGCAAAAAGAGCGGTTGGCTGGAAATTTTGGGATGCGGCATGGTCCACCCCCATGTTTTTAAATCCGCAGATCTCGACGAAAAGAAGTGGCGGGGGTTTGCTTTCGGGATGGGTGTTGAGCGCGTGGCCATGCTGAAGTATGGCATCAACGACATCCGATTGTTTTTTGAGAACGACATCCGGTTTTTGGAACAGTTTTAATTTTGCAGGGAAGATAACTTATTATAGGCAAAATCAAGGAATAGGCGTTGACTCCTTGCTTATGCGCTTGTAAATTTTTCCACGGCGATCCGGAAAAATTTACGGCGCAAGCTGCGGAGTTAATTTTGCAAGGAAGATAACTTATTATAGGCAAAATTAATGAGAGTCACATATTCTTGGCTTAAAGAATTCGTCGATATTAAAATTCCGCCGGAGAAGCTCTCGGAGCGCTTGAGCATGGCGGGTTTGACCGTGGCCTCTTTGGAGAGCGCCGGCGGTGACTGGGTCTATGATATCGAGGTGACGTCCAACCGCCCCGACTGGCTTTCTGTCCGCGGGATCGCGCGGGAGGTGGCGGCGCTTTTGCAAACAAAGATGCGGCCGGGCCCGCACAAGGCGATCAAGGGGATTTCCAAGACCGATGATTTTTCCATCGAGATCAAGGACGAGGCCGACTGCCGGCTTTATTACGGCGCCCTTGTCCGCGGGGTCAAGGTAGGTCCGTCACCGGACGGATTGCGCAGACGGTTGGAGGCACTGGGTCTGCGTAGCGTCAACAATGTCGTCGACATCACGAATTATTGCCTCCTGGAATACGGCCAGCCTTTGCACGCCTTCGATTTTTCCAGGATCCAGGGGGCCTCTATCGTTGTGCGCCGGGCCAAAGAAAAAGAAGAGCTTTCTCTGATCGACGGTACCACCAAGAAGCTGGCCCCGCAAGTCCTGGTGATTGCCGACCGCCATCACGCTTTGGCCGCGGCCGGGATCATGGGGGGCAAAGAGAGCGAGGTTTCCGGCGCCACCAGGGATGTCCTTCTGGAAAGCGCTGTTTTTGATCCTGTGGTTATCCGTCGGGGGGCGCGCCTTCTCGGAGTCGCGACAGATTCTTCCTATCGCTTTGAACGCGGCGTCGATATTCAGACGGCGCGGCTGGCGTTGGAGAGAGCCGTCCAGATGCTCTGCGAACTCTGCGCAGGGACGCTTGCCGCCGTCAAGCAATCCGGAAGTGCCAAGACCAGGGCTCCGCAGAAGATTTCCTACGACGTCAGGGAAGCCGGAGAGGTTTTAAGCCTGGATATCAAAGAAAGCGAGGCCGTCCGGATCCTGAAACACCTCGGGTTCTGTGTCCGACGGGCAGGCCGCGGCAAATTTGTCGTCGAGGCCCCGGGTTTCCGTCGAGATGTCAGGACAAAGGAAGACATTACCGAAGAGATCGCCCGCATCCACGGCTATGACAAGATCCCCCTGACGTACCCGTCGATCAAGCCATTTGTCATGGAGAAGCCCGCTGTCTGGCAGCTGGAAGCCCTTGTCAAGGAACGGCTGGTGCGCCTGGGGCTCAAGGAGGTCATCACCTACAGTCTGGGCAGCCCGGAAGACTACAAGAAAACGTCTTTGGAGATCACAAAAGATGCGCTGTGCCTGGAGAACCCCTTAAGTCAGGATTGTTCGCTCTTGCGTTCGACGCTCGTCCCCAGTTTGCTGGCATGCGCGGCGTCCAATTTGAACAAGGGAAATGTTGATTTCGAGATTTTTGAGTCCGCCAGCGTTTTTGAAGGACATCGAGAGACAGCGAGTCTCGGTATTTTGCTGTGCGGCAACCGGCGTTCGGCCTGGAGCAAGGAATCGCAGCGCTACAGTCTCTACGATCTTAAAGGCATCGTTGAAGAGGTTATCAGGATTTCCGGGGCCGGACTCCCGGTTTTAGAAAATACTTCTCGCGCTTATTTTGAGCCGCAGACAGGCGGCTGTTTTGTCTTTGGACAAAAAAATGTGGCTGTCGTCGGGAAGATCGCAGAGTCTGTTCGGCGCCAGTGCGGCATTAAGGTGAAAACAGCCAGTTAGATGGCTGAGGTGGCTATTGCGGCGCG
>CAZAYJ010000072.1:0-6924 GCA_964489335.1 uncultured Planctomycetia bacterium | reverse complement strand
TATAGACCTCGCCATCCTGAAAAATACCGGCATCGACCGTAAACGAATACTGATCTTTGGGTATCTGTTTGACGATTATCTGGTTGTCCGCTGTCGTCTGGCGTCCTTTGTAAAGGCGGAAATCATAATACTGCCTTTCCCACATCCGGCCGATGAAAGGGCTCCATTTGAACTCCAGGGTCTGTTTGCCGGCCAGGTTGACCACCTCTCCCGTAGGCGACAAGAGCTCCGGCTGCGGGGCAAGGTCCGGCCAATCGGACGCCGTGACCAAACTGCCGGCCAGACACACCGCCCCTGCAACGATCACCTGCCATATCCACCGCTTCATTTTTTTCATGTTCCTCCTTAATTCCACGACATAAGTTATCAAGATGCTTGCACGGGTTCTTTATTCTCTCGCCGTCTTTCTATTTAACAGCAGTGTTCATGGATTTCTTCACGTCTTCCATCATGCCCTTGGCCTGTTCGGAAAGGGCATTTTTGGCTTTTTCCAGAATCGCCTGGGCTTCTTTGGAATCCTTCTGGAGGCTGGAAAGGATGTATTGGGCTGTCCTCATCGCTTCACTATAATCCTTGGAACCAAGAAACGCCTTCGCCTCCCCAATAAGATAATCGACCTTTTGATCCGTTGTCTGCATTGTTTCCGATTCTTTGATTGCTTCAGAGCTCGAGGCGGCCTTCTTGACGCATCCCGTTGTAACGACGGATGTCACGGCTGCGGCAAAAATCAGGAGAGTCAACATGATTTTACGCATACCTGCCCCCTTTTTGATGCTTCTGTCCCGGTGAGAAAAAATAAGACAACCCCCAATTGGAAGGATTGCCTCGTTTCGGTTGTGCAGACCAACGGCTCAGGACGCCTCTCTTTCGTCATCCGGCCCCAGTTTACGCCAACGCGCAAAAAATGTCAAAATATAAATACGGCCTCGCCTGCGACAATAATCCTTGCGCCGCCATCCGTATTAAATGTAAAATATCTTCAATTCGGCGGTGCAACATGATGCAAAATAACATGTTGGAAAAAATAGCAGACAGGCTGACGCTGGCGGGGGTCCGGCGGGCATTCTTTTATTTTTTCATCCTCCTATATCTGGCCATCTGCCCTGTCGTCCTTTTTTATGCCTTTGGTTTTATCATCAAACCAAAAGAACAAAAACTCGTCCAGACAGGGCTCGTCTCCATCAACACCTATCCTTCCGGCGCCTCTATCTACCTGGGCCCAAGCCGCTATGTCCAGCGCTCTCCCGCCATCCTCTCCGAGCTTCTCCCCGGGCGGTATAACGTGCGCATCTCCCTGAATCAATACAGGCCCTGGTCTCAAAGTTTTTATGTAAGCGCCGGCAAGGCGGTCCTTTTCGACAAAATCCTTCTTTTGCCAAACGTCCTGTCGCCCCGGACGATCAACAGGGAATCTTTCCTTAACATCGTACCTCTGGAGGGCTCGCCGCATTGCATCCTTGTCAAAGGCCGCACGTTCAAAGACAACTATATCTTCGACGGCAGCGAGATAAGACCGGAGCCCTTGGCCAGCAGGATATTCCTTTATGCTGGCGCCAGGCTTCAGGATGTCGCGACAATCCAGGATAACCCGCTGGCTGTCCTGACGCTCATCCTTCAGAAGGAACCCAAATACCTTCTGCTCCAGGCAGATAAAGATTCCCTTACAGATATTTCGACGATCATCGTCCGGCCTCCCGAAAGGTTCTTTCTGGATCCGGGCGACACATCAACGCTCTATTCTCTTTACAAAGACCAGATCGATATGATCAAGCCTCAGGCGGGAGCGGTTTATCCGGAATACCTGGAGCGCGCGCGCGGCTTCGGCGCCAGGGACAAAAAACTCTACGTCCTCTCGCACGAAGGAATCCTGTTACGCATGAACCAAGACAGAAGTAATCCGGAAATCCTCCTCTCCGATGCATCCGTCAGCGCATCCATCTTTACCCCCAAGGGCTTCTATGAGATCCGCCCCTTGCCGGCCGGAACGTTCGTTTTCCTTGGAGAGGACGGCCAGCTGGCGACAAACCATTTGCCCCACAGGATATGCGACAGCGGATGCCGCGGCATCTCCTTCGACGACCAGCATGACCGGATTCTCTTCTGGACGAAGAACGACATCGGTACCGTGGAATTCCTGCATGACAACCCCGAGGGCGACCCGGTTTCAAACGGCTCCATCGTGCAATACGTCTCGAGAACAGGCGGAGATATCAAACAATGTTTCTGGGTCTATGACGGCTCCCACATTCTTTTCCGTGACGCCAACAAGGTGTTCCTTGCAGAACTCATGCCGCAAGGCCTCCCGCATATCGAATTCCTCATCCAGGTCAAAAACAACACAGATATTTTTTATTCCGAAGAGACAGGCACCCTTTATTATCTGGACGCCAGCATGGAAGGGCTTCAGGCGCTCAATATCCTGCCGGAAAACGCCCCGGCCGCCTTACCGCAAACAGAAACCGAAAAATCTGCAGCAAGCGACAAGAAACCATGACATTCCCCTACAGCCGTCACAACCTGGACCGCCGGCAATTCGCCCTGCAAAGACTCTTCGAAATACTCCCCGGGGCTACAAGCTGGAGCATCCTAGCGGGATTCGTCTTTCTCTCCCTCTGGAAACCCCTTATCGCCGCGGCCCTCATCATCGCCTTCGACCTTTATTGGATCTTGCGGCTTTTCTATATGAATATCTTCCTGGCCCTTTCTTACGCGCGCCTCGCCTGGGAACGCAAAACCGACTGGCTCAAGCGCATCAGTTACACACGGGATATTGACGGGACGCTTTCGCGCCTCAAGGCGCCGGCCGCCGCAAGTAAGCTGCCGGAGACCCTCTCGGAAATCATCTGCCGCCGGGAACTCACAGAACTAAAAAACAGCAAACAGGCCGTCCCGTCCTATGACGACATCTACCAGCTCGTCATCATGCCCGTCGTCCGCGAGTCGCGCGCCATCATCGAACCCGGCGTCAAAAGCCTCTGCGAAGGGAAATTCCCTTCCGAAAGAATCCTCGTCATCCTGGCCGTAGAGGAACGCTCCCGGCCCGAGATCCGCGATGCCGCCCACAAGCTCGCCGGTGAATACCGCGGCCGTTTCTTGGAATTTCTGGTCACTATCCATCCGGACGGCGTCGCAGGCGAGGCGCGTGTCAAAGGGGCCAATGCGACGTTCGCCGCAAAGTCAGCAGGCGAATTTTTCGCAAAGAGAAATATCCCTTTCGATAACGTCATCGTCTCCTGCTTTGATGCCGACACGGTCGTCAACCCGGACTATTTCAACTGTCTCACCTACAGCTACATCGTCACGCCCGACCGCACACAGGCCAGTTACCAGCCCATCCCCGTCTACCACAATAATATCTGGGAGGCCCCGGCCTTTGCGCGCGTGCTGGACATCGGCTCTTCTTTTTTCCAGCTGATCGAAGCGACAAACCCCGACCAGCTTGTCACCTTCTCCAGCCACAGCATGAGCTTCCAGGCCCTCGTCGAAGTGGGATACTGGCCTGTAGACATGATCTCGGACGATTCCGCCATCTTCTGGAAATCCTACATCCACTATGAAGGCCGCTATCGCGTCGTCCCTATTGCCACAACGCTCTCCATGGACATCACCGAAGCCAAAACCTGGAGAAAAACGCTGCTCAATGTCTATAAACAAAAAAGACGCTGGGCCTGGGGCGTCGAGAACTTTCCGATCCTTATGCGCGCTTTTCTGGCGTCGCCGGCAATACCCTTTTGGCAGAAATTACGGCATACCGTCAAGATTTTCGAAAGCCACATTTCCTGGGCCACATGGCCGTTCCTTTTGACGTTCATCGGCTGGCTTCCCACCATGTTTGCCGGACGGGAATTCAGCCAAACGGTGCTTTACTACACCACCCCGCGTATCACGACGATTATCTTCAGTCTTGCCAGTATCGGCCTGCTTAACTGTATCATCCTTAGCATTTTGCTTTTGCCCAAAAATCCGTCCAAAAACACCCTCTGGACAAAAATAGGCCAGGCCCTGGAATGGCTGCTCGTCCCTCTTATCACGGTTTTTTTGAGCGGCATGCCTGCCTTAGACGCCCAGACGCGCCTGGCGCTGAACAAACGGCTTGAATTCTGGGTCACGGAGAAAGAAAGAAAAAAAGACAGCTGATATTTCAGCTGTCTTTTTCATCCTGCTCTTGATCTCTCGCCTAAGGCCGAAGCCTTAAAGCCGCGGCCCGGCGGCTACTCATCCCACTCCCTGTCTTCCAGATGGCTGTCCACAAAGGTTGCGAGGAATTCCGCGGTCCTTTCCGGAGGGATGACCTTGAAATAATCGTCAATGACCGCGTGGGCCATTTCGTGGGCAATTTGTGAATCCGTCACGTCCTGCATCGATGTATAAATAGTCTCGAAGGCCCGCACATAAAAAGACCTGTAGCGCTCCGCCGTTCCATACATACGCATACATTCCACGCACAACGCGTCACGGGTCGTATATACTTTTATCTTTAGCCTGAGGGAAGGCACATTCATCCCCAGGACCTGCTCGACCCGCAGCAGTATGGACTCCAGCCGGGCCAGGATCCTCTGATCGACGCTATAAGCCGGATTTGTGAACAGGTCTCTCTCGGCCGCCGAAACAGTGAACCAGCGCGAGCGCAGCCGGCCTTCCAGCCTTCTTAAGTTGACTTCGGGAGGAACCAAAAGAGTGATGCGGTCCCCCTTGTATTCCATCCACGCGGCCGGCCGGGCTGTTGCCGGTTCCGCCTCCGGCGTCTCGCCGGCAAAGACAGCTCCGCAACCCAGAAAAATAAATCCCGCCAAGATGATAAGGTTGGTGATCCGAGTTTTCATCCGTTGCTGTTTAGCGCCTGAATTTCCTCAATCTGTCCTTGATATTTTCCAGCTTCTGCCGTCCTTCGCCGGAGAGATTATCCGCGGGTATGCCCACGATCTCTTTATCTATCTCGGTCACCGTCTCGCGGAAGAACTTAAGCAGTTGGTTCAGGGTCTCCGCAAGGTCCTTCAATTCGTCTTTGTGGCGCAGGCGGATCTCCACCCCCAGGTTCCCTTTATTGACCTCGGCCACGTCCTTTTCCAGCCTGTAGAGCGGGCCGGCTATGTGAAAAGAAACAAAGAGCGTGGTGATGATCGTCATAAGTCCCGTAGCTATGATCGCCACAAGGCTGCTAAACAATAGAAGCGGAAGGAGAAAATCCGACGTCCTTTTGATCACAAGCCGCGAATTCTCGAATGCCGTTGTCGCGGTCGTCATGGTCAACACGTAGACGATCCCCGTGATGATCAAGGCTGCCAGAATAATGACCGCGCAAAATTTCAGGATAAAATTCCTCTGGAACCCCATCCTGACGACACGGACCCTCCTGCGTTCATGCGCCTTATTTTTCATCTGCCCCTCCGTCTCCGCTGCGCGGTTTCCTGAGATCAATGCCCTTGAGCACATCGTCATATATTTTTACATCGGCGGCCTTCCTCAAACCGGCGACCCAGGCATCAAGCATTGCCTGCGCCTTTTCCCTCTTCAATGCTTCCCTGATCCGGCCGGCGACCTTCTCATAAGGCCCTATCCTGCCTTCACTCTCCTCGACCAGGCGGTCATAGCCGGCCTTGACCTCATCATCGCCGACCACTGCCGCCGCCAAAAGCTCCTCTCCCTTGATACGGATGAGCCTTTTGATCAGCGTCTGTTTCCAATAATTCTCGATCTCCTTCATGAAACGTTCATCTTTATCGAGGCCCATCTTCTGGGCCTGTTCCAAAAAAAGCTCCTTGGTGATCATGTCATCGAGGATCTGGTCGCGGGAAGCGCCGGGCAGGTTCATGGCAGCCTCCTGCCTGAAATCATCCACCGTCGCCTGGTAACGGTTGATCCTGGCGACGACCTGGCTCTTGTCAGGCCCCTGGCCGCAGCCTGCGGCCAACGCCAGCACCGCCACCGCCGTAAAGATATGCATATTCTTCATGCTCAACTCCTTTTTCAATGGACAAATCATCCGATAATCTCTTTCATTTTTTTAACAACCCCCGCATTATCCATCCTGTCGGCGAGGACCTTGAGGTCTCTGAGCTTCCTGCGGATGGCTACGCTGTCGAAATCCTGCGGCTGGCTGATATAGATCTTTTCGTGCTTGGTCACCCTGTCTTTTTCCTTATCCAGGAGTATTTCCTCGCTCAGCTTCTCCCCTGGACGCAAACCGATGATCTTTATTTCTATGTCCTTGCCCGGGGTGAGCCCAGATAATGATATCAGATTTTTGGCTATGTCCATGATCTTTATTTGCTCGCCCATATCCAGGATAAAAAGCTCCCCTCCGTTGCCCAGGGCGCCCGCCTGCAAGACCAGGATCACAGCTTCCTTGACGCTCATAAAATAACGCTCCACATCCGGGTGCGTGATAGTGACAGGCCCGCCTTCGGCGATCTGCTTTTTAAAGAGCGGGACCACGCTTCCTGAAGAGCCGAGCACATTGCCGAAACGCACCGCCATGAACTTGGTCTTACTGCTCTTGGCCCTTGTCTGCAGGATGATCTCTGCGATGCGCTTGCTCATCCCCATGACACTGGTCGGGTTGACCGCCTTATCCGTAGATATCAGGATGAATCTCTCGACGCCGTAGTGGCTTGCGATATACATCAATGTGCGGCTGCCGAAAACATTGTTCTTCGCCGCGGCAACAGGGTTCTCTTCCATCAGCGGCACGTGTTTGTGCGCCGCGGCGTGAAAAACGACATCGGGCCTGTTTGTCGAAAAAAGCTGCCTCAACAAACCCACATCCCTGACATCCCCAATGATTGTTTTTGTCTTCACCTTGGGATACTTCACCTTGAATTCGATATTCAAAAAATAGAGGAAATTCTCATGGTGGTCGAAAAGGATGACTTCTTTAGGGGAAAAATAGGCGACCAGACGCGCGATCTCGGAACCGATGGACCC
>CAZAYJ010000071.1:0-6925 GCA_964489335.1 uncultured Planctomycetia bacterium | reverse complement strand
TCTTCTCTGGCGACGGGAGGGATAGGCATGAGAAGGTTTGTGGTTGTCCTGATGGCGTTGTTTTTAACAGCGGGTTTTTGCGGCATGTCCGGCGTAGCCCTGGCACAGGATCAGGTGGCCGGCGCCAAAGATGTTTACGGTTCCATTACGTTTGTGGATCCCCGGGCCAGGAAGTTGATTATTGCGTCTGTTTCCGATGAAGGGCAGAAAGAAACCGTTTTAATCGTAGATGATGCCAGTGTGATTGAAAAAGACGGCCGTGCCGCCACCCTTGTGGATCTCTCGACAGGAGATGATGTAATCGCCAACTATGGGGCGGACGACAAAGGGCAGAACATCGCGGCGCGCATTGCTGCATCATCCCAGCAGTAAGTCGAAACATCATGAGAACAATACTTCTTTTATTGGCTTCGAACATCTTCATGACTATCGCCTGGTACGGCCACTTGAAATACAAGCAGGCGCCTTTGTTCCTGGTGATCGTGGCCAGTTGGCTGATCGCTTTTTTTGAATACTGCTTCCAGGTGCCGGCCAACCGCATCGGCCACGGCGCATTTTCGGCCGCCCAGCTTAAGACGATCCAGGAAGTCATCACCCTCGTCGTTTTTTCTGTCTTTTCCGTCGTCTACCTCAAAGAGGCCCTGCGTTGGAACCATGTCGTGGGTTTTCTTTTGATCGTGCTCGCCGTCCTCTTTATTTTTAAACGATAGCCTCGCCCCATCCCACTTCCCGGATAACCCTTGACAACTCTTTTGCTCTCTGTTATAGTAGCACGAAAATATAAATCGTAACACAATCCTGCGGAGGGTGTTGTGAAACGTTTTGTCGTTTTTGTGGTTTTGGGTGCCCTGTCGGCCTGCGCGCGACCCGTCTGGGCGGATGAAGAGTCGTTGCGCGCTGTCATCGCTGACCTGCAGGCGAGGGTGGAGGCCTTGGAAAAGAAGGTTGCGGCGCAGGAGGCCTGCATCCAGGATCAGAAAAAGTGTTTTCTGGAACAAGAGAAGACGATAGAAACTCAAAGCAAGAAGCTCCAGGAGTATAAGGTCGCTGTTGAAGCGCTTGACCAGAAGTTGCACCGCCAGGAGCCGTCAGCCATTGAGATCGGCCGGGGCCTTGAGATCGGCGCTGGGGCGACGGTGATCGTGCAGGGCACCAATAATGCCAACGCCGACGGGACCAAGGAAGACCGGACAGATGCCTCATATTCGGCAGACATCACGCTCGCCAAGGAGTTTGAGTCTATCGATGGACGGGCCTTTGTGCATCTGGAGGCAGGCACAGGAGACGGATTAGAAGACAATTTGGCACTTTATTCCAATGTCAATCGGGACGCAGACAATGACAATGAAGTCCATTTGACCGAAGTGTGGTATGAGCAGGGCGCTTGTCACGACCGCCTTGCTTTGACGTTCGGCAAGCTCGACCCGACCGTCTTTTTTGATACAAATGAAGCCGCCAATGACGAGACGACCCAGTTCTTGGGAAGGATCTTCCGCAATAACCCCACGGTTGAATTCCCGGATAATACCTTGGGCGTTCGTTTTGCCTATATGCCGAAAAAGTGGGTGGAATTCAACGTCGGTTTTTTTGATGCTAATGCCGACTGGGAAAAGGTTGGCGATGATGCGTTTTGCGCCGGCCAGGTGACTTTCAAACCCGAGGTTTTCGGCCGCCAGGGCAACTATCGCATTCTAGGCTGGTATAATGATCTGCCGCATACTTCCTGGTTGACGCCAACGAATGACAAGGAGCCCGCTTTCGGTTTTGCCTTGAGCTTTGACCAGATGGTGACTGAAGAGGTGATGCTTTTCTGCCGTTACGGCTGGCAGGATCCGCGTGTGTATAACCCGTCTTTAACCACGACAGGCGACAGGATATTTTCTCTGGAGCAATCATGGAGCGCGGGCGTTCAGGTTGAGGGCGGGCTTTGGGGGCGTCAAAAAGACGTATTGGGTTTTGCCGTCGGGCAGGCCATGGCCTCCGGCGACTACAAGAAATCCAACAGTGCCCTGGCTGCCAAGTCTGAAGGCCATCTGGAAGCGTATTATAATATTCATCTCAATGACTACTTGTCCATCAGCCCGGATTTTCAGTATATCTGGAATCCGTTCGGCCAGGATGTCCCTGGAAATACAGACCCTGTGTGCGTCTGGGGTTTGCGCAGCCAGATTGACTTTTGATATAAATAATATAGATTGTTAACCATCGCGATACAGAGAAAGGAGCAGCCATGCATATTCCCGACGGGTTTTTGTCTCCTCCTGTCTGGGCATCCGGATGGGCGGCAGCGGTAGCGTTTTTGAGCTGGAGCGTCAATAAAACCAGGCAACTTCTGCAGGAGAAGATGGTGCCCCTGATGGGCGTCATGTGCGCGTTTATCTTTGCGGCGCAGATGTTGAATTTTCCCATTATGGGCGGCACGTCCGGCCATCTGTTGGGAGGGGTTCTGGCCGCCGTGCTTTTGGGGCCATGGGCCGCGTCTCTTGTTTTGGCCTGCGTTTTGGTGGTCCAATGCCTGGTGTTTCAGGATGGCGGATTGTTTGCGCTCGGCGCCAATATTTTCAATATGGCCGTGATGGGGACCTTGGGAGGCTACGGTCTCTTCCGGGTCATTTTCCGCCTGATGCCTTCGTCCAGGGGATTTGCGGCGGCTGTGGCCGTGGCCGCCTGGTTTTCTGTTGTTCTGGCGTCGGCTTCTTGCGCCGTTGAGCTGGCGATTTCGGGCACGGCCCGCTTTGGTTCTGTATTTCTAGCCATGGTCGGCGTGCATGCCCTGATCGGGATCGGCGAGGCGTTCATTACGACACTCATTGTCGCGTTTGTCGTCAAGGTCAGGCCGGATTTGGTATATGGTTTACGAGCGAGAAGTATGGGTTGATTTTGCGAGGAAGCACCCTTTATAGGCAAAATCAAGGAGAGAGTTATGAGATCAAGAGATGTGTGGTTGGGAATAGCCGCCGCGCTCCTTCTGGCGCTTTTTATCAGTCCGTTTGCCTCGCAGTCGCCGGACGGCTTGGAGCGTGTCGCAGAAGACCAGGGTTTTATTGAAAAAGGGGAAGGTGAGCCGATCGCCAGCGCCCCTGTGCCGGATTATGTCATGCCGGGAGTGAAAAATGAGTCGGTAGCGACGTCCCTGGCAGGCGCATTGGGAGTCGTTGTCGTTTTTGCCGTCGGCTATGGGTTGGCGAGCCTGTTGAAGAAACGGGGATAAGATACCCGCTAATATCCCTGGGACGAAAATGGTCCGCCGGAAAGCCCCACAGACCCGTCCATATAGACCTTGGCGAAAATCTCGTTGTATTCCGACGGACTAAGAGGACGGTATGTGAGATACCAGAACTGTCCCTGCGATGAATTGGAGAGCGTCACGCTGTAAAGGTAATATTTGGCAGGATCGACGCTTGTCTTGCTTAAAGCTGTCTCCGCAAGCTCGATAGACTTCTTGAGGGGCAGGGTGGGCGCCTGGGCCCAAGTCGAAGAGGCCATGGCCAGGACTATGGCCGCCATGCAGATATAAACCAAGAAATGTCTTTTGCCTTTCATGATTTCCTCCCTCGGCAGGGTCATTTTTTCCTTGTCTTCTCTTCTTAAAGCATTATAATATCATTCATTCAGACTGTCTATGGGCTGATGTTGGGACATTTTTTATGGATATCAGAGACTTGTTGAATCATATCGTAGCCAAAGGGGCTTCCGACTTGCATCTGACGCCGGGTCTGCCGCCTATGATGCGCCTCAATGGCGTCTTGGAAAAGCTTGAGGACAAAGTTCTTGAAAGCGGCCAGATTCAAGAGATGGTCGCCAAGATTCTGCCTGAGGACAAGAAGCTTGTGCCGGGAGAGGAGATCGATCTCGGCATTGAGATCAAGGGGGTGGCTCGCTTCAGGGTCAATGTTTATTATGACCGCAACGGCCTGTGCGCGGCTTTCCGCCTTATCCCGGCTCTTATCCGGTCTCTCGGCGATTTGGGTGTCCCTGAGGTCGTCGGCAAAGTCAGCGAGATGAAGCGCGGCCTGGTGTTGGTGACGGGCGTCACGGGGAGCGGCAAATCCACGACACTCGCGGCCATTATCGATATGATAAATGCCAAGAGGCGGGACCACATTATCACGATCGAGGACCCCATCGAGTTCGTCCATACCCACAAAAGATGTATTGTCAATCAGCGGGAGGTCGGCACGCACACCCGTTCTTTTTCTGAGGCCTTGAGAAGCGCCTTGCGCGAAGATCCGGACGTTATTCTCGTCGGCGAGATGCGCGACCTGGACACGATCTCCATGGCGATGACGGCGGCGGAGACGGGCCATTTGGTTTTTGGGACGCTTCATACGCGCGGCGCAGCTCAGACCATTGACAGGATCATTGATATTTTCCCGCCGCATCAGCAGGAACAGATCCGGACTCAACTGGCCGAAAGCCTCGAGATGGTCGTTTCGCAGATTCTCCTGCCTTCTGCCGAAGGCGGCAGGCGTCACTTGGCCTGTGAGATCATGATCGTGACGACGGCGATCCGTCAATTGATCCGCAGCAGAAAGACGCATCTGATCGCCACAGAGATCGAAACAGGCATTCAGCTGGGCATGCAGCCGATGGAGAGGTCTCTGAAGAACCTGGTTGCCGCAGGGAAGATCTCTCAGGAATCGGCTTTGCCATGGATTCACGACAAAAAGCTTTTTGAATCCGCGTAAGCGCAGTTTATAGATTTGCCGGGATGGTGGAATTGGCAGACACATACGTTTGAGGGGCGTATGCCGTAAGGCGTAAGGGTTCGACCCCCTTTCCCGGCACCAACTTTATAACGGCTAACTACTTTTGGCGGGGGTTAGCCGTTTTTATTGGTGAGACAAGAACCCGAAAAGGGGATTACCAAGGGGAAAAGATTGTTTTCCCCTTGGGGATACTGAATAGTTGCTAAGGAGGGGGTGACAGGTGGGAATCCGCGAAAGCGGATGAACCCGCCAGAGGGGGAACCGTTAGGTTCCCTATGGGGAGGAGCCGAACGAACGTGAGCGACGACGGTTCGACCCCTTTTCCCTTCGCCGAAAATCCCGTATTGAAAATCATGGAATGGCTCGGGGAAAAAGCAGGGAAAAGAAACCCGACCGTATCTTTTTTCCCGGCGCCATATCAGAGTTTGGGCTGTCCCAATGACCGGGGCAGCCCAACTTGTTTTCAGGTTAGCCGGCTTGCGGCCGGGGACGGCAAGGAACAGAAACCTGGAACCCCGTTACCCGGCACGCGAATAAAAAACCCGCATAGGTCCTTATGCGGGTTTTTTATTTATTGCCGGAACCATCAATGCTCAGGTTCTGGATTCCGTTCTTCTGTCTTCAACTCTTCTGTCTTTGATGAAGCTCGAACGCTCGATGCGCTTGGCGGCTTCCTTGAGCTCTGCGCCGATCTCGGCGATCTGGGCGACGTGCGTCAGCTGCCGGTTTTCGTTGGTCACGATCCCCATGGAGATGGAGAGGAGCCCGAATTTTTGTTCAACCCCTTTACGGTCCTTTCCCATGATGTATCCGGCCTGCCGGTCTTCTTCCGTATAGAAGGACGGCGAAATCTTTTCAAATTCTTCGATCACCTTTTTGGCGATCGCTTCGCATTTGTCCGGTGTGGTCATGACAACGAAGTCGTCTCCGCCGATGTGGCCGATAAAGTCGTCGGGATTGCCGTGTTCCTGTGTGGCGCGGATAAGGAGCCTTGCCGTTTCCCGGATGACTTCGTCGCCGCGGGTGAATCCGTATTTATCGTTATAGACCTTGAATTTGTCTAGGTCCGCATAGACGACGGCGATGAGGCCTTTTTTGTCGATGCGGTTCTGGAGCTCATTTAAGATAGAGACGTTGCCGGGAAGCCTTGTCAGTGGGTTGGCGTCGAGGTCGCGCTCCGAGCGCCGCAGGATCATTTTGATGCGTGCCAGGAGTTCCTGCGGCTCGAAAGGTTTGACGAGGTAATCGTCGGCGCCGGCGTTGATGCCGGAAACTTTGTCGGAGACGTCGCTTTTGCCCGTCAGCATGATGATGGGCATGTGGCTGAGCAAGATGTCTTTCTTGATGATGGCGCACAACTCCGGACCCGTCATCTTTGGCATGTTGTAATCGACGATGACGAGGTTCGGCGCCTTGTTCTTGATGAGCTCAACGCCCTCCAGGCCGTTTTCCGCCTCCAGGACTTCATAGCCCTCTTCGGTCAAGGTAAGGCTCAGGACATCTCGGATGTCGGGGTCGTCGTCGATGATGACGATGCGTGTTTTAGGCATGGAGCGAACCCTTGATTTCTTTGACGAGATCGTCGGCAGAGAAGGGCTTGGTGAGATATTTTGCGACTCCCAGCGTCAGGCCGTGCCGCTTGTCGTCATCGGAGATGTAGGTGCCGGTAAGCACGACGATAGGGATATCGCAGGTGGCTGGATCGGCCTTGAGGTGTTTGATGACTTCAAAGCCGTTCATACCGGGCATGTTGATATCTAAAAGGATGAGGTCGATCTTGCCTGTCTTGACTTTTTGCAGGGCTTCCTGACCGTTGTACGCTTTTTCGGGGTTGAGGTTGTTGTCTTTGAGGCAGATGGCGATGATGTCGACGATATCCGGATCGTCATCGACGACAAGGATGCTTTTTTTTGGACCCTTGCCGTTCACTTTCGAGAAAATGCGTCTGACGGTAGCCACGAGTTCCTCCTGACGGAAAGGTTTAGAGATATAATCCAGGATTCCCTGGCGGTATTGGGAATCCTGGGCCAATACGGACAGGATGATGACGGGGATGTCCTGGGTGTTGGGGTCATCTTTGAGGTGTTTGGCGACCTCAAAGCCATTGATTCCCGGCAGCATGATGTCAAGCACGATCAGATCCGGCTTTTCGGCCTGTGCCTTTAAAATACCTTCCTGGCCGTTGGAGGCTTCAATGACCTCACAGCCTTCTTCTT
>CAZAYJ010000070.1:0-6939 GCA_964489335.1 uncultured Planctomycetia bacterium | reverse complement strand
TCAGCGAGTCCGGGATTTTGTTCAGGCGAGCAATCTCTTCCGGGGCCGTTTGGTACATGCGGGCGATGCGCCAGAGAGTTTCTCCTGCAGCGACGGTGTGCGTGCTTGCCGGTAATGAAGAAGATGATAAGACGGGCAGGGGTGTAACGGTATCTTGGTGGGCTTGGGGTGCAGGTATGCTGGCGCAAGCAGATAATCCGACCACAAGCCATGCCGCTGCGAAGAATTGTAAGTAAGACATAAAATAAAACCGACAGATAAAAAACGCTTCTCAAGCGAGCGATGGGAATCGAACCCACATAACCAGCTTGGGAAGCTGGTGTTCTACCACTGAACTACGCTCGCAAAATTTTTTTTATGTTCTTCCCACACGGGCGTTTTATTCTATCACCAGAGGGATTGTTCGTCAATAAGACTTAATGGTCGTTGCGGGTTTTTGTTGGCAGACAGGTATCGATCAGTCTGATGGAACAAAATTCGCCGCACATGGTGCAGACGCCCTTTGTTTTTGGCCTGGAAGACAGTTTATATTGTTTTGCTTTCTTGGGGTCGATGGCATACCGGATCTGTTTCTGCCAGTCTCTATGCTTTCTGGCGATAGCCATAAGGCGGTCTTGTCCGGCAGCGCCCTTGATGCCGCGGGCGATGTCGGCGGCATGGGCGGCGATCTTTGATGCCACGATTCCTTGGCGGGTATCTTCTGTGGACGGATGGCGGATATGTTCGGCAGGTGTCAGATAACACAGGAAGTCGGCGCCGTAATAGGCGGCCAGAGCCCCTCCGATCGCGCCGGTGATGTGATCATATCCGGCTCCGATATCCGTCACCAGAGGGCCGAGGACGTAGAACGGCGCGCCGTCACATATTTTTTTCTCGAGTTCCATGTTTTTTTTGATCTGGTGCAGCGGGACATGGCCCGGGCCTTCAACCAGCACCTGGACGCCGGCTCTTCTGGCTCTCTGCGTCAATGCCCCAAGTTCTTTTAATTCGGCTATCTGTGAGGCATCTGTCGCGTCGGCGATGCATCCGGGCCGCATGCCGTCGCCGAGACTCAAGGTGATCCTGTGGCGCCGCGCAATGTCGAGCACCCGGTCGAAATGTTCGAACAGAGGATTTTCTTTCTTGTTTTTTCTCATCCAATTGACGAGGATGGCTCCTCCGCGGCTGACGATGTCCAGGAGCCTTCTGGATTTAAGAAAGACCCCCAGGCTTCTATTATTGATACCGCAGTGGATCGTGAAGAAGTCGACGCCGTCGTAGGCCTGTTCTTCCAGGACATCGAAAATGTCTTCGGCCTCCATCTTGAGGAAAGAGCCCCGTTTTTTTTGCGTGCGCATGGCAGCTTCGTAAATTGGGACGGTCCCGAGGGGGAGCGGCGATGCCTCCAGGATGGCTTGGCGGATTTTTTTCAAGTCTCCGCCCAGACTCAGGTCCATGACGGCGTCTGCGCCGAGGTCGACGGCCAGCTTGAGCTTTTGGAGCTCCGTCTTGAGGCTGATCTTATCCGGCGACGTTCCGAGATTCACATTGATTTTGGTAGAGAGGTTCTCTCCTATTCCGCAGGGGATGGCTATCTGTCTGCGGTTGTTGAGGGGGATGACGCAACGGCCGGCGGCGACGCTTTTGAGAAGCGTTTCGCAAGCCACCCCTTCTCTTTTGGCAATAAGGGCTGCAGTCGTACGAAAGTGTTTATCTTGGATCAGTTCGTTATACATGATTGTTTTCCAAAGCGGTTTTGAGCCTGCGGGTGGCAGAGATGATGTTCTTTGCCAGACAGATATCACGGCAGACGGCTATGCGGTTCGTTCGTATTGACAGGATATTTTGGAGACGATCCAGATTAATGCCTCCGATGGCAAAAACAGGGCGGGATGTTAACGAGAGGGCCTGACGTAGAAGCGTCAGTCCGCGGGGCCGCATTTCTGGTTTGGTCTGGGTGGCAAAAACGGGGCCGAATCCCAGGTAGTCCACCTCCATATAGCGGCTTGCGCGAACGTCTTTTAAGCTATGGCATGAGATGCCGATAAGCGCATTTGCGTTCAGCAATTTCCTGGCTACGGCAATGGGCGTATCATCTTGACCTAAATGGACGCCGTCGGCGGCGGATGCCAGCGCGACGTCGATGCGGTCGTTAATAATGAACAGGCGTCCGGCCCTGCGGGCCATAGATGCCAGGGGTTTGGCAAGGGCGATCATTTCTTTCGTCGTAGATGTTTTGTCGCGTAATTGCACGATATCCACGCCGCCGGCAAGCGCAGCAGACATGACCTTTTTAAGTTTTTTCGGGCCGCAGACGTCTTTATCAAGGATCAAGTAAAGACGGGAATTTTTTAAGCGTTGTTTTTTCAAGTTCATAAGTATCGAAACGTATCTTTTGGATTTTACGGCTGGCCTGGCCGTCCAGAAGTTTTAAAAATTCTTCAAGGACGCGGAGAGCTTCTTTTGTTCTCTGCATATTGGCTAAAAAAAGGTGGGCCGCAGAGTGTTTTTTCGTCTTATTGGCGAATGATCTTCCGGGGTCTTGCGCGCTTTTGCGCTCCAAAATCATCCTCAAGCGGTCAACGCGGCTGGATTTGAGGATTTGCGTCACGGCATGACGCAGGTGGCGCAGGCGCCGGGTGAGCAATACATCCTTCAGGCAAAATCTTGTGATGTCTTCGCAGACCCGCAGACCTTCTTTGGCACGGTTAAGGTTCGCGTCCAGGATTCTGTAGACGTCTTTTTCGGCGTCTTTGAGGAGTTTTTGCGATTGATGTCCGGCGTTCAAAATAACCGCCTGATTTTGTTAATGATTCCGGTTGTTGATCTGTGTTTGATATAGGGGATCACGCGGACCTTGCCTCCGTCGGAAAGGACGTCCTTGGCGCCGACGATATGAGGAATTTTCCAGTCGCCCCCCTTGACCAGGATGTCCGGCCGCAGGGCGCGGATGAGTTCCAGGGGCGTGTCCTGGCTGAACAGGACGACATAATCCACGCATGCCAGGGCTGCCAGGACGCGCGCCCTGTCTGTTTCATGGGTGACGGGCCGATTTTTTCCTTTTCGGCGACGGACAGACGCGTCGCTATTGAGGCCAACGACAAGAATGTCGCCGAGCGCCCTCGCCTTTTCAAGATAGGCTATATGTCCGTAATGCAAGATGTCAAAACAGCCGTTGGTGAAGACAACCTTTTTCACGGAAGAACGCCGTAAAATATTTTTTAGGCGGCGGAGCGTTACGATTTTTTTATGCATGGCCTATGCGTAATCTTCGATCAGCTGGCAGATGATATGAATGATGAGGATGTGGACTTCCTGAATGCGGGCCGTCGTTTTTGAAGGGACGATCAAGGCCAGATCGGCGGTCTGGGCCAGCCCTCCTCCTGTGCCGCCGGTCAGGGCGATAGTTTTGAGTCCCTTGATTTTTGCGGTCTCAACAGCGGCCAGGACGTTCCTGGCTCCTCCGCTTGTCGAGATGGCAAAGGCGATATCGCCGGGACGCCCTAAAGCTTCGAGTTGGCGCGCAAAGACCTTGCTGAAATCATAGTCGTTGCCGACAGCGCTTAAAAGGGACGTGTCCGTCGTAAGCGAGATGGCCGCGTAGGCCTCCCGTTCTTTCTGGAAGCGGCTGACAAGCTCAGTGGCAAAGTGCTGGCTGTCGGCTGCGCTGCCGCCGTTACCGAAGATCAGGATTTTATTCCCGGCTTTCAGGGCGTCCTTGATCGTTTGGGCGGCCTTTTCGATGCGCGCAATCAGATCTTCGTCCCGCAGGACTTTTGCATGGACGTCCAGACAATCCTGGATGAGGGGCTTGATGGCCTGTTTCATTCTGCGCCTTCGGTTTTATCCTTTACGGAAATTCCCGGCTTGGGGCTAAATACAGTTGTGAAGCACTGTTTAAAAGAAGCCCTGTCTTGAGACCGGAAAGGCTTCACCCAAAAAATTCCTTGGCGATATCGTAGAGCTCCATGTCGACGGTTTTGAGTTTTTCAACTCCCCGCTCCAGCGGGACGGCGATGATTTTTGTTCCGGATAGGCTGACCATCTGTCCAAACTGTTTATTTTCGACCAGCTCGACAGCCTTGATGCCGAAGCGTGTGCCGAGGACCCTGTCGAAGGCCGTGGGCGATCCGCCTCTCTGGATGTGACCCAAGACGCTGACGCGCGTCTCGAAACCCGTGCGTTTCTCGATTTCCTTGCCCAGATAATCGCCGATACCCCCGAGCTTCACGTGCCCGAATTCATCCAAGCTCTGGTCCTTGGTGACGTCGGACTCTTTAAGGCGGGCGCCTTCGGCGACAACGACGATGCTGAAGGTTCGGCCTCTTTGGTGCCTTTTTCTAAGGATGTCGCATATCTTGTCGAGATCGATGGGGATTTCCGGGATCAGGACGACGTCTGCCCCGCCGGCGATGCCGGCATGGGTGGCGATCCAGCCCGCATGGCGCCCCATAACTTCAGCGACCATGATGCGGTGGTGGCTTTCTGCCGTCGTGTGCAGTCTGTCGATGCATTCCATGGCGATATTGACGGCAGTGTCAAAACCGAACGTATAATCTGTAGCATTCAGGTCGTTGTCGATCGTCTTCGGGACGCCGACGACGTTGAGGCCTTCTTTTACGAGCTTGTTGGCGACGCCCAACGTGTCTTCTCCGCCGATGGCGATGAGAGCGTCGAGCTTGAATTTTTTGAATGATTCTTTGACTTTGGCGACGCCGTTTTCTTTTTTATAAGGATTGGTGCGGCTGGTGCCCAGGATGGTCCCACCTTTCGGCAGGATGCCCGAGACGGCGTTCAGGTCCAGGGGCGTCGTATCGCCTTCGATGATGCCTTTCCAGCCGTTTTTAAAGCCGATGGTTTCATGCTTGTCGTTATGTGCCTTTCTGACGATGGCGCGGATGACTGGGTTTAAGCCTGGGCAATCCCCTCCGCCCGTAAGTACTCCGATTCTCATGATATGGTCCTTTCAAAGTCCCGCTGAGCTATTGTCTTGAATGAATCCCGGGTTTCTGTCAGCGTTTTGCAGAAGACGCGGGATTGTCTTTAGATTTTGATTCCCTGGTAAGGGATGGAGATCTCTTCTCTTGGCGGCTCCTGCCGTTTTTTGTTGTTTTTATCTGTTCCCGAGACGATCTTGGCTACATGGATCTTGACATTAATCGCTTCATCAATGCCGAAAACTTCCTGGATTTTTGTGGCGATCAGGTCTTGGAGTCGGGCCGTGAAGTCGGGAATATGTGTCTCTTGGGACAAAACGACGCGCATACCAATGGAGATTTCTTTTTTGTGTGCCCGGACATCCGCCTTGGCCTCTTTGATTTCGCTCATCTGCTGAGCGAGGCGCTTGATCAGGTCTTCGACGGCCGAGAGCGTAATCGTGACCTGGCCGTTTGGATTGGTGAAGGCAATCGTTTTTTCTCTCTGGATCTTGCCCGTGATGGCCTGTGCGGCGGCAAAACTCAGAAGGATAAAAATGAACCCGGATAGCCCTGTCAGGAAGCGCAGGTAGCTGTCTGCATAGAAACGGTTGAGCTGCGCGACAAGGTCATGGATGTCTATGATATGGAAGGCAAACCCCATGGCGAGTGTTCCGAAAAAAGCGAAGATGATCGTATAAAAAAAGACGCTTAATGCGGTTCTCATGTGTGCCTCTCTTTTTTATTTGTCCACGCCTTTGATTTTAATAACGACGTCGCGTATCGTCAAGTCTGTGGCTTCTTCCACGGCGGCCTTCACTCTATCCTGAATCTTCATGGCTACGTCCGGGATCTTGTATCCGTATTTCACGATGATGGGCATGATGACGGAGATCTCTTCGTTTTTCTCCGAACGGATGTCGATGGCGCCGCTCTGGGTCTTCTTGCCGATGAAGCGTAGCACCCGGGACTTCATATCATCGCACACCCTGGAAACGCCGTCAATCTCCAATGCCGCCAGATAGGCGATGGAGGCAATGACGTTATTGTGGATCTTGATGATGCCCAGCTCTGTTTTGTCCGCTTCCGGGATCACGTTTTCGCCTCCTTGGATTCACCGTCTATATTCATCTTGAGGACCTGTTCGATAAAATGGGTCGAGACGTCCCCTTTTCGGAACGACGGATGGTTGAGAAGCTGTTTATGGAAAGGGATGGTTGTCTTGATGGGTTCGATCACGAATTCGTCGAGCGCACGCAGCATCGTTTTGATCGCTTCGTGCCTGTTTTCCCTATGAACAATCAGTTTGGCAACCATCGAATCGTAATACGGACTGATTTGGTATCCCTGATAGACATGGGTGTCTATTCGGACGCGCGGTCCTCCGGGGAGGTTAAGGGTTTCTATGCGGCCCGGGGAAGGCATGAAATTGTTCTGCGGGTCTTCGGCGTTGATGCGGCATTCCATGGCCGCGCCTTCCATCTTGACATCCTCCTGGCGAAGTTTCAGCTTTTCTCCTGCCGCGATCCTGATCTGTTCTTTGATGAGATCGATCCCTGTGACCATCTCCGTAACGGGATGCTCAACCTGGATACGCGTATTCATTTCCATAAAGTAGAAATTTTTTTCTTTGTCCAACAGGAATTCGATCGTGCCGACGTTACGGTAGCCAGCGGCCTTGACGCCTTTGATGACGAGGTCTCCGATTTTTTTGCGGAGCTTGCTGTCGAGGGCGGGCGACGGGGATTCCTCCAGGAGTTTCTGATGGCGTCTCTGGATGCTGCAGTCGCGTTCGCCCAGGTGGATAACATTGCCGTAATGATCAGCGATGATTTGGAATTCGACGTGGCGGGGTTCCTCAATATATTTTTCGATATAGACATCGGGGACTCCGAAGGCCTTTTCTGCCTCCGCCTGTGCTGTCATCAATGAACTGATGAGTCGGATGTCGTTATGGCAGATGCGCATGCCACGGCCGCCGCCGCCGGTGGTCGCCTTGATGATGACGGGATATTTGATGCGCCGGGCGATCTTTAGCGCTTCT